>NZ_JBHUOR010000042.1:0-61512 GCF_042686175.1 Kurthia populi
CAGAAGTTAAGCTCTTTAGCGCCGATGGTAGTTGGGGGTTTCCCCCTGCGAGAGTAGGACGTTGCTAGGCACACCGAAGTACTGACAGAAGTCAGTGCTTTTTTTATTGTCTAAAATACTGTGGAAACTTGCCAACAATGACTCTTTTACGATACAGTGGATATGTGAAGGATGATTAGGATGAAAAAATGGATAGCGATTATAGCAACGCTAGGCTTATTGGGTTGTTTTTTATATGCTAATCAGCAATGGCTTCATCTAACGAAATACGCAATTACGTTAAAAAAGCTTCCAAAAGAAATGGATGGTTTAAAGATTGTGCAAATTTCGGATTTGCATCATGCAGAATTTGGGCATGAGCAGAGTAAACTTATTGAAAAAGTGAAAAATGAAAAGCCAGATATGATTGTGATTACGGGAGATTTAGTTGATCGCTACCATTATGACTTAGACCAGAGTTTAGAGGCTGTTGAAGGCTTTGTAAAAATTGCCCCTGTTTATTATGTGAATGGCAATCATGAAGTATCTTTAAATGATGTACCACAAATCACAAAATTATTAAAAGATATTGGCGTACATGTATTAGAAAATCAAACATTATCGTATTATCGAAATGGTGCTGCGATTGATATTATCGGTATTGATGACCCACTAAACGGCAAAAAGACAGCGCAAATGCTGAATGAAGCTTTAGTAGGCACTGATACAGAAACATTTCGGTTATTATTAGCGCATCGCCCTGAATATTATCAGGATTATGTGAATGCGGGTATTGATTTAACATTTAATGGTCATGCACATGGTGGTCAAATAAGAATTCCTGGTATCGGTGGTCTTGTAGATCATCAAATGAATTTGTTCCCAACACATATTGAAGGAATTGAGCGACAGGACCAATTGACGCAAGTCATTAGTCGAGGTCTTGGAAATAGTCGCGTCAATATTCGTCTTTTTAATCCACCTGAAATAGTCGTAGCCACGCTACATTCGGAAAAGTGATCAATTATGGTCACTTTTTTTATGTTTTCAGCAAGAAAAATACTTGACAGCGTTTGTTATTCTGAAATAGAAAAAACATGGATTTTTAACTAGAAATGGTGCATATACATGGATTTTTGCCTAAAAAACGCGTATTTCATTGACGTTCCGTAATTATCGTTTAAAATTTAAATGAGAATGATAATCAATTATATTTGGAGGGTTTAGGAAATGAAAAAATGCTTAGCGATTGCATTCGCGTTTATTCTTGCGTTGTCATTAATACCGGCACAAGAAGGTCAAGCGAAACTAAAAGACGGGAAATACAAAGTAAATTACACGGTAATGAATGTACAAGGAACTTCTGCATCATATGGTAACGACTATTTTGTGAAGCCGGCTATCGTAACGGTGAAAAATGGGAAAATGACGGCTCGTATTACAATTAAGAAAAGTAACTGGATCAAAAAATTCTCTGCGACAACAGGTGGCAATAAAGTCATAAGTCGTAATAAAAAGAAAAATACACGTGTTGTTCAATTTAAAGTGAAAAGCTTAAGTGCTAAGAAAATGACAAAAGTAAAAACGCGTGTTGAGATTCCATCACAAAATTATTACCACTCCTACACAATGAAATTGAAATTTGGTACTGCGAAAAAGGTGAAGTAACGTGAAAAAAAGCTGGTTACTCCTTTTAATAAGCTGTCTCTTCGTACTTGCTGCTTGTGGTAATAAACAGACAGAGGAAAAGGCTGCAGCAGAAACAACGTCTGAAACGAAAACAGTTGTTGCAGGCACGATGGTTGTAGCAGATATTTTGGATAAGCTTGAAATTGATTCGGTTGTAGGTGTTCCAACGTCAACGGTTAAAATGCCTGAGCGCTATACGAAGGCAACGGAGATTGGGAATGCGATGAATCCGGATATGGAAGTTGTAAAATCACTTAATCCAGATGTTTTCATTTCTGTAACGACATTAGAATATGATTTAAAGCCTGCTGTGAAGAACATTAATGTAAATGGTGAGTTTATCGATTTACAAGGTGTGAAGCAAATGCAGGATTCGATTTTAGCATTAGGGAAAGAGTTTAATCGGGAGGCGCAAGCCGAAAAATTAGCAAAATCATTTGATAAAAAGCTCGAGGAATTAAAAACAAAAACAGCTGATAAAAAGAAACCGAAAGTATTGGCTGTTTTAGGTGTACCAGGGAGCTATTTAGTTGCGACAGATAATTCTTACATCGGAAGTTTAATTGAAGGTGCTGGAGGCGAAAATGCGATTCAGGGACCATCAGAGGAGTACTTAGCCTCGAATACAGAATACTTGCAACAAAGTAAGCCAGATATTATTTTACGTATGGCACATGGTATGCCAGATGAAGTAATGAAAATGTTTGATAAAGAATTTAAAACAAATACAGTGTGGAAGCATTTTGATGCGGTGAAAAATGGTCGTGTCTATGACTTAGAGGAACCGTTATTCCAAACGACAGCAAATCTACAAGTGGATGATGCGCTAGAAGAATTGTATCGAATTTTTTATGAAGAACAATAGGGGATTAAGATGACAAAAAGAATCATAAGTTTTGCAGTAGTTACGATTTTACTGTTGGTGGCGATTTTCTTCTCGGCGACAACAGGTAGTGTCAGCATGGGGCTAGGTGAATTTATTCGGGCATTATTCGGTGAACAAAATGCGGATTTTGCAGTCATTAAAGATTTACGCTTCCCTCGAATTATTATCGCTATTTTTGCGGGTGCAGCATTATCGGTAGCGGGTGCATTGCTACAAGCAGTTATGCGTAATCCACTTGCAGATGCGGGTGTCATCGGTATTTCAGCAGGTGCGGGCTTTATGTCGATGTTCATCATTACATTTTTACCGACATTATTTTTCTTCACACCACTCTTTGCATTTATCGGCGGGGCGCTTGCATGCTTCCTTGTCTTTGTACTATCGTGGAAGTCGGGGTTAGAGCCGATGCGCTTGATCTTAGTTGGTATCGCCATCAGTGCGGTATTCACAGGTCTACGCGAGGCATTTATTATGATTTGTGGCTATATGAACGTCACAATTGATGGTTCGTTTACATCGAATATGACGATGAAAACGTGGACAGAGGTAGAAATTATGGTGCTGTATGGCACGATTGGTTTAGTGCTTGCGGTGCTATTAGTGAAATGGTGTAATCTACTAACATTAGATGATAAAACCGTACGCAGTCTAGGCTTTCCGTTGATGACGGCACGTATTGTCATTGCGGCAGTAGCGGTGCTATTATCAGCAATTGCGACAGCAGTAGCTGGTGTTATTTCATTCGTTGGTCTATTGATTCCACATATTGCACGTCGACTTGTCGGCAATGATTATAAATATGTCATTCCATTTTCAATGCTAGCGGGTGCATTACTGATTTTAATCGCGGATACTTTAGGGCGTACACTTGTAGCGCCACAAGAAATTCCGGCATCTACATTGATGGCCATTATCGGTGGACCATTCTTAATTTTCTTACTGCGAAGAGGTGACCGAGCGAAATGAACATTGAACATGTAACATTGTCATATGACGGAAGCCGTAATCATTTAGAAGATGTATCGACGAATATTCCAAAAGGGAAAATCACAACGATTATTGGACCAAATGGGAGCGGGAAATCAACGCTCTTAAACGTTATCTCACGTAATCATAAGGTGAGCAGCGGGCTTGTGACGCTTGAGCAGAAAGATATTTTAGCATTTAAGCCAAAAGAATTTGCGAGAAAGCTAGCAATCGTTTATCAGCATAATACAACACCAGAGGAGCTAACGGTTGAGAAGCTTGTCGCATTTGGTCGCGTGCCGCATCAGCGTTTTTTGAAGCGTCAAACGGTTGAAGACGACGAGGCGATTGACTGGGCGCTATC
Source organism: Kurthia populi (assembly GCF_042686175.1). Taxonomy (NCBI): domain Bacteria; kingdom Bacillati; phylum Bacillota; class Bacilli; order Caryophanales; family Caryophanaceae; genus Kurthia; species Kurthia populi. The sequence goes on from NZ_JBHUOR010000042.1 coordinate 3,885, forward strand.
AGCTACAAACTTATTAGATAAACGAGACCGTTCGCTCACAGCACTCTCTGGCGGTGAACGTCAGCGTGTGTGGATAGCGATGGCACTAGCACAGCGCACATCGATTTTATGCTTGGATGAACCAACAACGTATTTGGATATTTATTATCAGCTGGAACTGCTTGATTTAGTGAAGCAATTAAATCTCGAGCATGAGCTGACAATTGTGATGGTGCTGCATGATATGAATCAGGCACTGCGTTATAGTGATCATATTTTAATGATGAAGGATGGTCATATTATCGCAGAGGGCGCACCAGAAGAAGTCGTAACGGTTGAACGTGTGTATGATGTATATGGTGTGACATCACGTGTCTATCAAGACGAAGAGCTCGGTACGGTGATGATGCCCGTATCTCGTTAAAAAAAGGAATTGCGTGAAATAGCGCAATTCTTTTTTTATGCAAAAAAGCTAAGAGAAAAAAACTCCTCTTAGCTCTTTGGGGTAATTCTTGCTACGCGAATAAGTGACAGTACGGCGCAGATGACTACTGGAATACCAAGATACAAAATGAACGCTAGACCGAGATCAAGTGAACCAATTACGATAAAAATAATGCCAGCTGATAAAAAGGAAAAAGCAATCATCATCGCTGTTTGTTTTGGCATACCTTGTTGTAGAAAATTGCCAATTACCCAGTATTCAGTGACGCCCATGACGATGCCAACAGCGAGCATTAAAAAAGTGATTGTCATTTATATTTCGCCTCCCTATAGTATCCTTTACCCACACATGAAAAAAAGGAACCGCACTAATGTGCAGTCCCTTTTGTGTGTAGCTGTAATTTTCGTTGCTCTAGGTAGGTCGGTAAAATCATACCACCTAACACAAGGATGATGCCGAAAACTTGTAGGGGCGTTAATACTTCGCCTAGCACGATAACTGATGCAATGATAGCTACCGGTAATTCTGTTGCACTCAGAATAGATGCTGTTGCGCCGCCAACTTTTGGTACGGCAATCGAGAATAAAATAATCGGGAAAATAATCCCGAAGAAGCCAAGTGCTAGACCAAAGTATAAAAGATCTGTTGTAAATAATTTTCCGTTGACCATTACTTCTGGTGATTGGAAAAGGGATACGATAATTAAAGCGAATAGTGACATAATCAGCATGCGGCTAATCGGTGTCACACCTTCGACTGGTTTTGAGTTGAACTGCATAAAGCAAGCAAAGCTAAAGGCAGCAGCAAAACCAAATACCCAACCGCGCCAATCAAGACCTGTTAAATCAGCATCAAGTACGCCGGCAGCTAAAATGGTACCGACAATTAAAATGATGATTGAAATGACTTCCATGCGCTTTGGTAGGCGACGATGGATAAGACAATCTAGTAATACACCAATCCATGTAAATTGGAAAAGCATTACTACCGCTAATGAAGCGGGTAAATAATGGACAGATTGCCCGTAAACAATACCAGTCGTTCCGGTGAACAAACCCGCAAACATGATAATCAAAAATCCTTTGCCTGACATGCGAGGCATTTTGCGTTGTGTCAAAATAAATAATACGGCCGCTAATAAAAAGCCGATTGCATATTGTGCTGTGACCGCTTCAGAAGTAGTAAAGCCATGTTGCATGGCTACTTTAATCATCGTTGATAAAATCCCGTAACAGCTTGAGCCGACAATGATTAACAGCGGATAAAGTAATTTATTATTCATAATTTTTTTCTCCTCAAGTAAATTCACTTTCCTCATCATAACAATTCTTTTTATAATGAAAAAGGACATATGTCCAAAAAGGGGAGCTTCTAATGAAAATTGTAAAGAATGACCAGTTATTGCATGAAAAACTAATGGCGTATCATTTTGACACCATTTTTCCTCAGCTAGAAAAGCACCCATTCATTTTACAGTCATTTGAAGCGGGCGAGATCATGCTTGATGAGGGTGTGGATATGACGGCGCTACTCTATTTAGTAGAAGGAACGATAAAAGTGACGGCAAGTGTAGGGAACGGTAAGTCGCTATTACTACGTTTCAATCATCCATTTGCGGTTATCGGGGATATTGAATTTATTCGTCATGTACCGGTGCAATCTCAAATTACAGCGGTGACCGACTGCTTATGTATTGCGGTGTCTTTTGAATATTTACGTCGTTTTGAAATGAATAACGCGGCATTTTTAAAATCACTTTTACAGCAAGTGACGTATAAATTACAGACGAATACAACCGCATCACGTGTCAATTTATTATCATCCGTTGACCAACGTTTCGCGAGTTATTTACTATCGGTCACAGATAGTGAGCATTTCGCTTATGAAATGCAGTATGCGAGTATTAGTGAGATTGCAGACTTACTTGGTACAACACATCGCCATTTAAATCGTGTTATTAAGCAACTCGTCGAACAAAAGATTATTGAAAAGAAACGACGTTCGATTCATATTTTAAATAAAGAGGCGCTAGAGGATTTATCCCAGGGCGCGCGCTATGAATAAAAAAGAGGCATCGCATGATTGCGCGCCTCTTTTTTTAATGCAATTCTTTTACTAAATGGTCAAATTCTTCGCCAATAATCATCCATGGCTCAGAAAATTTAAAGCCGACACGTTCGTATAACTGACGTGCACGGACCTTTTGTTTTTCAACGCTTAGCGATACTTTCTGATAGCCTTTTTCCTTCGCTACAACATCGGCATAGTTTAGCAGCGCTGTGCCAACACCTTGTCCGCGATGTGCGCGTGAAGAACAGATCGTATCAATATAAAATTCATCAGGGCGCGCTTCGATTTCGATTTTTGGAACCGGTGCACCTTTATCTGCTAGCCATTTTTCTAAGTTGTGATCGAGTGTTTCGGCTTTATCACCGCCGTAAACGACCATGATGCCTGCTAGCTCACCATCGAGTTCTGCTACATATGTGTTTAAATATGAGTGGCGATTTTTTGTACCTTTAAATAAAACATTTAACATTTCTAATACTTTCTCAGAATCCTCTTCACCTGTTAAGTGGTTTGCGATTTCATCAATTGCATCCACGATTAACGGCGCAGCAAGTACGCCATCTTCCGGCTTCGCTGGTCGAATGGTTACTACCATGAAAAATCATCTCCTCTACAAAGCAGTATAGCAGACAGAACATAAAAAAGCGTTCAATAGACATAGAGCATACAGTAGAATTTTCACATTTTCGAAAAAATTGATGTAATTCTTTTTCATGTAGCTTTCCTGTCGTCTGACTTCTATGGTACGATAAGGAGACATATTAATTTGAAGGAGCAGAGCAATGACACAGTCCAAAAAAGAATTCGTTTTATTATATGGGGACGCATTTGTTGATTTTATTTCAAACGACCGAACAAATACAACATTTACGAAGTTTTTAGGGGGAACAACGGTTAATGTGGCAGCCGGCGTAGCACGTATTGGCGCACCGGCCGCATTAATTACAGTTACAGGTGATGACGAGGTATCTGATTTCGTACGCAATGAGATTACGTCGGAAGGTGTTCGTTTAGATTATGCAAAAATCGTTCCAGAGAAACGCGTAACAAGTGTGGATGTTCATTTATTAGAAGGCAATGAACGCATGTTTACAAACTATATTGATGAAACACCTGATTTACAAGTAGAAGCGGATTCTTTAGTGGAAGAAGCGTTTGAAAAAGCTTCTGTCTTTAGCTTCTGTTCCAATACGATGTTCCACCCGGTAGCACTTGAAACGACGAAAAAAGCGGTTGATTTAGCTGTGAAGCATGATGCGATTATCGCAATGGATGCGAATATTCGCCCACTTCGTTGGGAAAGTCCAAAACAATGCCATGATACGATTGCTGAGTTCTTATCAAAAGCAGATGTGTTAAAGCTAGCTGATGAAGAGCTACTGTTCTTAATGGAAACAGAAACAATTGAAGAAGGTATTAAAAAACTAGCAGCCTATAATATTAGCCTTGTGATGGTTACAGTCGGCGCAAATGGCACTTACTTAGTGATGAACGGTGAAACACGTCACGTCCCATCAATTAAAATCGTTTGTGTGGATACAACGGGTGCTGGGGATGCCTTTATGTCGGGGATTTTACGTCAAATCCATTTAGAAGGCATGCCAACAACATTAGACCAAGCTTTTGATTACGTTTATTTTGCGAATCAATTAGGTGCAATGGCCGCAACTAAATCTGGCGCGATTACAGCGATGCCACATTTAAAAGATATTCAACAATTAATTAAAGCGTAATTTTATAGCGGAGTAGCTCAAAAATGAGCTGCTCTTTTTTTGTGGTAAAAAACGAACAACAATTAACAGATTTTTCTGTATACTGAGGAGGGGGAGATTTCATGAATAAGACAACAGGGGTGACCGGCAATCCAATTTATCCAATTATTTTAGCGATTGGATTTTGCCATTTATTTAATGATACATTACAAGCCGTTGTGCCAGCGATGTTTCCGGTGCTTGAAAAGGAGCTCGGCTTAACGTTCACACAGCTTGGCTTTATTACATTTACACTGCAAATGATTGCATCGGTATTGCAGCCGGTATTTGGGTACTACAGTGACAAGCAGCCGAAGCCGTTTTGGTTACCGCTAGCGATGATTTCGTCGTCTGTCGGCATACTCGGACTTGCGCTTGCACCAAGCTATACATGGATTATTGTGTCGATGATTTTCTTAGGATTTGGCTCTGCGATTTTTCATCCAGAGGGCTCAAAGGTGTCGTTTATGGCGGCGGGCTCAAAGCGTGGACTCGCGCAGTCGATTTACCAAGTAGGTGGCAATATTGGTCAGTCACTCGCACCATTAATTAGCGCATTCGTACTTGTACCATTTGGTCAAATCGGTGCGGCATGGTTTTTAATCGTATCAGCCGTTGGGATTTTTGTGTTATCGCGCATTGCCCTTTGGTACCGTGGTGTATTAGAAGAGGAAAAACGTTCAAATAAAAAGCGTACGCTCATTTCTAAATTTACGGCATTGTCGAAGAAGCAAGTATATGTTGCACTTGGCCTGTTATTATTTTTATTATTTATACGGTCCTTTTACGTGGCGAACATTACAAACTTCTATGTTTTCCACTTGATGGATCACTACGATTTACATGTGAAATCAGCGCAAATTGTCGTATTTGTCTTTTTATTCTTTGGCGCACTCGGCACGTTCTTCGGCGGACCACTTGCAGACCGCATTGGCAGTAAGACCGTTATTATGGCGTCGATGATTATTCCGATGCCATTTGCGATTATGTTGCCATATGTGCCACTTTGGGGCGCATGGATCCTTGCCTTTATTATCGGTTTTAGCATTATGCTTAGCTTTTCTGTAACGGTTGTTTACGCACAGGAGCTGATGCCAGATAAAATCGGTATGATGTCTGGTTTAACGGTTGGCTTATCGTTTGGGATGGGTGCACTCGGCTCTGTCGTCATTGGTATGCTGATGGACCATATAGGTATTATGGCGACGATGCAAATTGTCAGTTTCCTGCCCCTACTCGGGATTGTTGGCTTTTGGATGCCAAACGACCGCAAAGTATAACGAAAAAGAAGCGGTTAGGACAACATACGTCCTTTTTCTTTTTTCGCGTTCGCAACGAAAAACCGGAACCGCGCCACAGCGCAATTCCGGTTTTTTTTATGCTCATCGGAGCGGTTGTTTTTACACGTCTGTTCCAATCTCTTCTTATTTATGCTGATTCAAATTCTGGTAATTTTTTCGCGTCTAGCTCGTCGACAGCGCCTTCATCAATTGGTACCTCATGCAGCGCACCTTTGTACATAAATTTGAAGATACCATTTTCAAAATCCGTCCCGATTTCTTTAAAGAAAATGCCCTCACAAATGACGTTTTTCTTACATACGAATGTAACTTTGTAGCGGTCGTCTTCATTTACTAAATAAGCGCGTGCACCCTTTTCAAACATCGCATCATTTGAATTGACAACCTCTCGTTCAACGGACACGACGTGTAAATCAACGAATGGCAACGCACGCAATAATAAATTGACGAATGAGCCTTTCGTGATTTCCTCCCAGCGACTTTGTGCCGTTTGACCAATGATAGCCTGCGTAATATTTAGGTCATGGCAAACTTCTGCAACGACACGCTGAATCGGGCGGTCCTCATCATCTTTAATAATAAATTCCTCAACCTCAAGCTCGTCACAAAGTTTTTGCCAATGCTCGATACTATCACGTTTTGTTGAGTCGATTTCATCTAATGGTAGACGATCGATTGTTAGTACATATAAAGGGCAATCTAGCATTTGCGCGATTTCATGCCCTCTGCGAATTAAGCGTTCTCCGTTTGGACCGTAGTATACACATACTAAAATGCTTTCATCCATACGTCCGCGTAGATATTTCACAGAAATTCCCACCTTTTCAACGATTTTTTGTATTTTCAATATAATTTCATGCAAAAGCAACCCTCATTGAATGAAAAGCACGAGAGGATTGTGTATAATTTTAGTATAAAAATAACACAAAATAGATTTTTTAAGTGCAAAATAGTACTTATTATTATGTGTTTTAATGTGGTGTTTCAGGCAAGAAAAATAATAGGGTGTTCTTTTTTCTCTATATGGCTTTCTATTATGATGGGTTACCACAGTAACGTCAAGTAAATTACAAAAGGGGGACAAAAGATTTGTGACGATTCATTTAGCGATTATTTTACCATTACTAATGGCTGCACTTATTCCATTTATTTATAAACTTTTCACAAAAATAAAAATCGGCTGGCTCGTATTGCTCGTGCCAGTGACTGTATTTATTCTATTTGCTCGGTTTATTCCACTGATTTCCTCAGGTGAAACACGAACGTATACATATGAGTGGATGCCATCGCTCGGCATTAATTTTACAACCTACTTAGATGGTCTAAGTATGATTTTTGGATTGTTAATTTCGGGGGTAGGGGCACTCGTCGTGTTATACTCTATCTTTTATTTATCCACAAAAGAGGCACTTCATAACTTTTATTGCTACTTACTATTATTCATGGGTGCGATGCTCGGCGTCGTGTTCTCAGACAATTTGATGGTGCTTTATGCATTTTGGGAATTAACAAGTGTGTCGTCATTCCTATTAATCGCTTTTTGGCATCATCGACGTGCTTCGAAGGCAGGCGCACGAAAATCAATGCTTATTACCGTATCGGGTGGTATCGCGATGTTAGCTGGCTTTATTATGCTGCACGCGATGACGGACAGCTTCAGCATTCGTGAAATCATTGCTGAGATGCCAGCGCTTACGAATGAGTCACTTTTCATTCCAGCAATGATTTGTGTATTACTTGGTGCGTTTACAAAATCAGCGCAGTTCCCGTTCCATATCTGGTTACCGGATGCGATGGAGGCACCAACGCCAGTGAGTGCGTATCTTCATTCCGCAACAATGGTAAAGGCGGGGATTTATGTCGTCGCTCGTTTGACGCCAGTATTCGCCTACGATTTGACGTGGTTTTGGACGGTAACGATTGTCGGACTGATTACGCTGTTTTGGGGTTCATTTAATGCGGTGAAGCAGACCGATTTGAAGGCGCTACTTGCATTTTCAACGGTCAGTCAGCTTGGCTTAATCATGAGTCTTTTTGGTATGGGTTCTCTAGCGTTTCATGTAGATATTGATGCGTCTACGATTATTTATACGCAGGCAGCGTTTGCTGCGCTATTCCATTTAATGAATCACTCGACCTTTAAAGGGGCGCTATTTATGATGGTCGGCATTATTGACCATGAAGCGGGAACGCGTGATATTCGCCGACTTGGTGGCCTGATGACGATTATGCCAGCGACATTTACAATCGCTGTGATTGGCAGTATGTCGATGGCGGGGTTACCACCTTTTAACGGCTTTTTGAGTAAGGAAATGTTTTTAACATCGGCACTAAAGGTTGCTGAATTCGATATCTTTACGCTTTCAAGTGCAACAGCGCTTGTACCAGTCATTGCCTGGGTAGCGAGTGTCTTTACGTTTATTTATTGCATGATTATTATTTTTAAAACATTCTTTGGTACGACGGAAAAACTACCACAGGATCGTCATATTCACGAGGCGCCAATGGGCATGCTGATTTCGCCATTCGTGCTCGTATTTTTCGTCATTACGATTTTCTTCTTTCCAAATGTGCTCGCAAAATACATTTTGGCACCGGCAATGCTGAGCGTTTATCCAGGGCTTGCATCAATGACGGATATGACGCCGCATGTCTATGCATGGCATGGCTTTAATACAGAGCTATGGATGACGATTGGTGTCGTTGTTTTTGGTTTTGTATTATATGCGACATTATCAAAATGGCGCAATATCTACAATACGATTCCGGCACAATTCACATTAAACAATGCATTTAATCGTGTATTGGCTGAGGGTGAAAATGTGTCATCCTTTATTACGAAATTATATATGACGGGGTCGCTGCGTCATTATTCATTGTATATGTATGGCTTTTTAATTTTAGTCGTTGGCAGCTACTTTGCCTTTAGTGATACTTTCCGCTTTAGCATGGAAAATAATGCAGAGATTCATGTGTATGAGGTATTGCTTGTACTTGTAATGGCAGTGGCGGCAGTAGCGATGCTGTTTGCCAAATCGCGTGTCACAGCGACAGTTTTAAATGGTGTTGTCGGCTTTGGAATTTCGATTTTCTTCGTCATTTTCCGTGCACCAGATTTAGCGCTGACACAGCTTATTGTGGAATCGGTGACAACAGTACTGTTCCTACTATGCTTCACGTATTTACCAACGTGGAAGCCGGAGAAAACATCGCATCGCCAAAAAATGACGAATGCGACAATTTCGATTTTAGTTGGCTTGCTTGTTGTTGCGGTATCGTTATCTGTTTTATACTTCAATGAATTTAAAACCATCTCGTCATTCTTTGAAAATGCCTATGAGCTTGCGGGTGGTAAAAATATCGTTAATACGATTTTAGGCGATTTCCGTGCATTTGATACAATGCTTGAAGTTGTTGTCCTATGCATCGCGGGAATTGGCGTCTATACGATGATTAAATTTAGAACGAAGAAGGGGGACGACCGCCATGAGAATTAATGATGTTATTTTAAGGACGGTCGTACGCTTTGTCGTATTTATTATTTTAACGCTAGCGATTTATTTATTTTTCGCAGGGCATTATTCACCAGGGGGCGGCTTTATCGGTGGCTTAGTCATCGCGTCAGCTTTCGTATTATTATATGTCACATTCGACATTGAAAAAGTGAAAAAAGGCATTCCTGTCGATTTTAAAAAAGTGGCCGCGCTAGGCGTCTTCTTAGCAGTCGGTACAGGCTTTGGCTCAGTATTATTCGGCGTCGATTTTTTAACGCAAGCAGCAAAGAAATTCCATATTCCACTGCTTGGTGAAAAGGAACTTGGTACGGTGATGCTATTTGAGCTTGGCGTAGCGCTAACGGTTGTTGGTGTCGTTATGACAATCATCGTAAGTATTGCAGAGGGGGACGGAGACTAATGGAAACGTTAATGATTTTATTAATCGGCGTACTCGTCTCTGTCGCCACTTATTTAGTATTATCACGCAATGTCATTCGCGTGATTTTAGGGACTGCCGTATTATCTCATGCGGTGCATTTATTAATTTTAACAATTGGTGAAGTGAAAAAAGGGGAGGCACCACTGCTTGGTAATCAAACTGCAGATGGCCCGTATACAGATGCGCTACCACAAGCCTTGATTTTAACGGCGATTGTCATTAGCTTTGCGGTGACGGCTTTTGTGCTTGTGCTCGCATTTCGTGCCTATAAAACAAATGGTACCGACGATTTAGAGAAGTTGCGAGGTGATGAGCATGACTAACTTGATTGCGATGCCACTTGTGCTCCCAATTCTTATGGCAGTGCTACTCATTTTCTTACGTAACTACCGCTATGTACAGCGCGTACTCGTTGTGGTGACACTTCTTGTAATGATTGGCATGAGCATTGTGCTGTTACAACATGTGCATACAGATGGGATTTTACGCCTTGATTTCGGTGGCTGGCAACCACCATTTGGCATTTTATTTGTAGCGGATCCATTTGCGGTATTACTCGTATTAATTGCAACGATTGTGACGCTATTTTGTATGGTATATGCTTTTAGCTCGTTCTCAGCACGCTATGAGCGCATGTTTGCGTATCCCTTAATGTTGCTGATGCTTGCAGGGGTAAATGGCTCGTTTTTAACAGGCGACATTTTTAACTTATTCGTGTGCTTTGAAGTTATGCTACTGGCCTCTTATGCGCTCATCGCACTTGGTGGTCGTACAGAGCAGCTACGCGAATCATTGAAATACGTTATCACAAATATTATCGCGTCATGGCTATTCCTTGTAGCGATTGCCTTTTTATACAGCACAATCGGAACGCTAAATATGGCACATATTGCACAGCGTGTCCAAGAGGTCGGGCCAGATCCACTAATTACGACGATCGCACTATTTTTCTTAATTGTGTTTGCTTTAAAGGGTGGCTTACTGCTGTTCTTCTGGCTACCTGGTTCGTACAGCGTGCCTCCTGTGCCAATTGCGGCGATGTTTGGGGCACTGCTGACGAAGGTAGGGATGTATGCGATTATTCGAACATTTACATTAATGTTTACGGCGCAACCGGAAATCACACATCAACTTATTACCATTATGGCGATTATTACGCTAATTGCAGGGTCACTTGGCGCACTCGCTTACCGAGATATTCGCCAAATTGCGGCGTTTAATGTCATTATTGGTGTCGGCTTTGTATTACTAGCACTTGGCGCAAATAATGAAGCGGCTTATGCAGGGGCTATTTATTATATGATGCATGATATGGTCGGCAAGGCAATGCTGTTCTTAATTTGTGGCACGATGATTTATTTAACGAAGCAGGAGCGCTATGACGATATGAGCGGTCTCATTCGCCATTATCCGTTATTCGGCTGGATGTTTTTAGTGGTCATGGTGTCGTTGACTGGGATGCCACCATTTAGCGGCTTCGTTGGGAAAGTGATGATGGGTGAAGGGCTTGTTGCCTCAGGCTCTTATGTGTCACTTGCAATTGGATTTGGCGCAAGTGTCATTATCTTATATTCATTGCTGCGCGTGATGCTACATGCGATTTTCGGTGAAACGATGATTGCAGATGAAAATAAGGTCAAGCTACCAAAGCCGATGCTTTTATCCATCGTTGCCCTTGGTGCTGTATCGCTTTATTTAGGAACAAGCGCAGAAATGGTATTACCATATGTGACGGATGCGGCGCGCGTACTCGCAGACCCATCGATTTATATAGAAGCGATTTTAGGGAAGTAGGAGGTGTACGAGATATGTCATCGCAGTTTTTATTAAATTTATTTATCGCGGTACTATGGATGCTATTAAAGGATGAAAATAAAATCCATTTAACGACGTTTTTTAGTGGATTTTTAATCGGTATCGTCGTGCTCTATTTAATGCATCGCTTCTTCGGTACACCGTTCTATTTGCGTCGTGTCGTAGCTATTATTAAATTAATTCTGTTGTTTTTAAGAGAACTAATCATGTCGAGTATTCTCGTTTTCAAGCAAATTTTAAGCCCGAAAATGGATATTACACCGGGGATTTTTACGTATAAAACCGATTTAAAAAGTGAAACAGAAGTGACGACACTGGCATTACTTCTTACATTAACGCCAGGCTCAGTCGTAATGGAAGTATCACCATCTGGGAATGTATTTTATATTCATGCAACGGATATGGGCGATACACGCCTGTCGATTTTAAAATCGATGCAGTCATTTGAAGATGCCATTAAGGAGGTGACACGTCGCTATGATGATTAAAGGAATCCTTACCATTGCGCTCATTTTCTTTACGATTACAGTAGTCATTTGCTTGTATCGTGTCATAAAGGGTCCAACACTACCAGACCGTGTTGTGGCGCTTGATATGATTGGTGTTAATATGTTGTCGATGATTGCGATTATCTCGCTGCTTCAAAATACGACAGCTTATTTAGAAGTTATTTTGATTCTTGGCATTCTATCATTTATTGGGACGATTGCATTCTCAAAATATATTGAGCGAGGTGTTATTATTGAACGCAAATCAAATCGTTGAGTTAATTGCAGCGTTACTTATTTTATTCGCGAGTATCATGAGTGTCATTAGTGCGTTTGGGATTATTCGAATGCCTGATGTTTATACACGTTCTCATGCGGCAACGAAAAGCTCGACGCTTGCGGTATTACTCGCACTGACAGGCGCGTTCGTTTATCTAATTGCATCAACAAACTACGTCAGTGTTCGTTTGCTATTAGGCATTATTTTTGTGTTCTTAACAGCACCAGTAGCGGGTCATTTAATTACGCGAGCAGCCTATCGTTCGGGCGTACCACTATCCGAGCAATCAGGTGATGATGCACTCTATGAACAAATATTTGACGAAAAAGGTAAGAAAAGAATAGAACAATGAGATGCGGAAGCCAATTTATAGGGCTTCCTTTTCTTTTTGATTACAAAGCGGGCACTTTCTAACTATTTTACGAAAAAATAAATTACAATAAAGATACCAATATCATTCAAACAAAGGGGGAGTAAGTCGTGCACATCGCTTTATTTGGCGCAACCGGGCGCGTCGGAACTGTTTTTTTACATAAGGCATTAGAAGAGGGGCATCATGTAACAGCACTTGTGCGTGATGCGACGAAATTAGCTACACATCCAAATTTAACGCTTATTGTTGGAGATGCGAAAGTATATGAGGATATTGAAAAAACGGCAGCAAAAGCCGATATTATCCTATCGTCACTTAGCACAGATCAAACGACGACGCTGACGGATTCGATGAAACATATGATTGCCGTTTGTTTGAAACTTCAAATCAATCGAATCGTCTCTATTGGCACAGCGGGTATTTTAGATAGTCGTTTAGAGCCAGGCAAACTTCGCTATGACTCTGTGGAATCTCGTCGCTCGAAAAAATTTGCGGCGGAGGAACACGCAAAAACATTTTATATGTTGCAGCAAACGACGCTTGATTGGACACTTGTTTGCCCAACAGCCTTGCCAATGGGCGAACGTCTTGGCAACTACCGTGTAGAAGCCGACTTACTGCCTGAGGAAGGAAAACGCATATCCGTTTATGACACCGCAGACTTTACGTACAAAGTAATGACCGAGCATTTATTTTCAAAAAAACGTGTCGGCATTGCGTATTAATCGACTATAGGATGTGTTTGCTTTTATGAAAAATCGCAATAAATTAGCGATGCTCGCGCTCTCAGTGGGTGTGGCGCTGGGCTATAAAAAGAAAAAAGATGGCCAGGAACCTACATGGTTTCGAGCTATTCAAGACCAAGAACTTAAAGAAATAAAACGATATATAACACATGGCCAAAATGTACATGTGACAAATCGCCGAGGCCGCTCTGCATTAATGATGGCTACATACAATCATCATATAGAGCTTGTGCAGCTTTTAATTGAAGCAGGCGCCGATGTGAATCAGCAAGATGATTTAAAAAATACACCCTACTTATATGCGGCAGCAGAGGGCTATACCGAGCTTTTAGAGCTGATGAATGGAAAAGTGAATCCATACATTACAAATCGTTATGGTGCCAGTGGATTAATTTCAGCCTGTGAGCGAGGATCTGTGGATGCAGTTGAATGGATTTTAAAATATACAGCAAGTGATGTAGACCATATTAATAACCTCGGCTGGACGGCGCTACTTGAAGCTATTATTTTAGGAGATGGTAGCGGAAATTACCAGCAAATCATAAAATTATTACTTGATGCAGGGGCGAATGCCAATATTGCGGATAAAGACGGTGTTACACCACTTGAGCATGCAGAAAAGCGTGGATACAATGATATTGCCTCTTTGCTTGTGCATCAGAAAAATCTGCTGTAAAAACGAAATTTACTATGTAAAAGGCTGATAATTCCGATGTTTTGTAAATTTTTTGTTCGACATTTAGGCCTATATCGTTATATAATGATTGTAATAAAGAAATCGGTTCATCGTAATTAATACATTCACTTATTGGAAGGGGATCGTGTTTTGCGATTCACTCTCTAGTAAGTGTATTTTTTTACCAATTGAAGGATCTCTATTATTAATTTTTTTTTAGGAGGTCATTACACATGACACAAGGTACAGTTAAATGGTTTAACGCAGAAAAAGGCTTCGGCTTCATCGCAGTAGACGGCGGCGAAGATGTATTCGTACACTTCTCAGCAATCCAATCTGAAGGTTTCAAAACTTTAGAAGAAGGTCAAAAAGTTGAATTCACAATCGAAGAAGGCAACCGCGGACCACAAGCAGCTAACGTAGAAAAAATCTAGTAGCTGATTAAAACGGAGTTGGGATTTCCCAGCTTCGTTTTTTTGTACCTAAATGTAGTCCTATAGTGGATAATTTCAAAAACCTATGGAATCTTTTATAATAGAGCTAATATGAATAATTTGACTATTGAAAACTGTATGCGTATACATACGAGGGGAGTGTGGGATAAGTATGACGATTTCAAATGATGGAAAACGAACAGATCACATCGAGGGGGATGTTAATTTAGCAGATTTATCTGAACTGAAACGAGTTTATATTGAGCAGGCAGAGAAGCGTCTGCCACATTATTATTCGCCGGATAAGCAAGTGATGCTACAAAATATGTCGCGTACTGAAATTTACGAAAAGGGTTTGCCACGTGAGATTTTATGGAAAATGGTCGAGTATAACTTGAGCGCTAAAAATGGAATTTCAACGAAACGAATGTGTACAATCGTCGAGCATATTGATTATTTAGCATCGCAATATGTAACGTATCATGCACGGATTCATCGTGATTTTGAACAAGATGAGCGTGAAGTAGAGCTAAACAATTTGCGTGAAATTTTCAATCGTAGCTTTGAGCGAATGGCGAGTGTATTTGTTGAAGACATTGGCGACTTTCTTGCGCGGAATGAATTACCAGATGAAGGCCCGTTATTATTTGAATCAATCCAAGAATTATATCGCCGTAAAATTTATCAGTATGCAGAATATGTACGCTTGCATGAGGATTTTGCACAAGTAGTTGGTACAGCGGAGGAATGGCTATTACGCGATTCTTATTTCATGGGCGATATTTTACGTCTTGTAACATTAAAGAACGGTACAGAGCTTCCTGAGCGCCTTTATAGTGAACAGGAGCTGATTGCGGTAGCAGCGTTCTATCAGTCTGCACGTAAATGGCTCATTATGCAAAAATCCACAGCCGTTAGTGAGGAGCAGTTAGGGATTGAACTGGGGATTTTCGCGATGAAGACACAGGTGTTAATTGAGCATCCACAAATCACACCAGGCTTACGTAAAAAATTCCAAATTGCTTACAACTCATTTTACAACTATAAGGTGAATGATTTAGACAAGCGTCAGCACGAAGAAGCCATGAATCCGTATGAGCCAGATAAGCGTTTATATGGACCAATTGACCGCGAGGCTGTGGCGCTTTGGACGAATAAATTGCATAAGCTGGCTATTGCACATGCTATCGAGCCGATTTTCACGAATGTCGTACATGAAGCGTTTGAAATCTTTGATGAAAAGGTTCGCCTTGGTAGTACACTAGAGCGCTATCAAGATTCAAATGAATGGTACCGCTTCAATCAGCAAGATGATATGATCAGTCCAGAGGCAGATGCTTTTACGTTACAGCTTCGTATTGCTGACTGGAATAAATTTTTGAAAATCATTAAAGCAGAAGAATTTTGGTTTTTCGAGATAAAATATTAAATTATTAACTGAATTGTGTTTTATATAAAAAGAAGTGGGTAAATAATAAGTAATCCTTAATAGAAAATGCGAAATAGTTAATGACCACATTGTTGGCTTATCCATTTCGCTTGGATAAGCGAATATCACTTACACCTAATGCTTTCTATTAAGGAACGTAATTAGACAGCTAGAATCTCCCATAGTCTAGATTTGTCAAATAGGCGTTCGCTCTTCCTTTTACCGATTAACCGTCGGGCGTGTCCATAATGATGAGCAGGGGCTAACGTCTATACATAACCACTTGCTTTGCAGGTGGTATGTAATCTCCCTTTTCATATTCTTTTTTGACTCATCGATGTTGATGAGTTTTTTTTTTGCGACAAAATTTGTCTTAATAGCTTCGAAATAAAAGAGGGCACTTTCAAAGGGGATAATCTTTGGAAGTGTTTTTTTGATGAAAAAAACAAGCGTATGCATGCAAAACAAAATTGAAAACGATTAGAGATGAAGTTAGCAAATGCACTAGTGACTGAAATGAAGATGGTGAGGGACATCATTTACACAAAGTAATGCAGTTAGGAGAAAGGACCAACGGAAGAAACATTGCTAGCGGTACAAAGTGAAGTCTAGCTAGCACTTTTAAAAAGTACATTGCATGCTTATCAGCAATCAAAAAAGGCGTTATCATGAGCATGCCTAGGAAAGACATACTAGCTGATAACGCCTGCATTAAAATAGTTAACTACGATAATTATACGCGCATTTTAGCAAAGCTAAATCTCAGTTACGTACCGAAAAAAAGATGGCAAAATAAGAATTTGACGGCGACTCCTAGGGGAATAGCATGAGTGGAAGACCCCGCAGTGAGCTTGCGAGCGAGGCGGCTTCCGCCATGCCCCAGGAAAGCGTCCGTCAAATTTAATTGAAAAAATGTGTCTTTTTCTTTGTCTTACTTTCGTAGGTCAGTTCCCTTTAGCGCGATGCCTTTTTTATTACGATTCTTTAATTAATATAGCTGTGCACATATATTCGCCAGCAGTTCAGTCGTTGAAACCGTTGTATCACCGCCACCTTGTGCGAAGCTATCGTTACCGCCACCCTTGCCGTTAATGGTTGTAAGTGCTTGTTTTAAGACATCATTGGCACTTTTTGCTACGCCCGTTTCTTTTCCTTTTGCAATAACGATTTGTGTTTTCGTACCATCAGCGGATACGAGTGCTACTGTTTTGTCAGTATGCTCGTTTGTGAGTGTACGCGCAATTTTTTGGAGTTGCTGCATTGAGTAATCATCAAATGTTGTCGCAATGACAATGTCGTCTGTTGCTGCTAATTGAGCGATTTCAATGTCGAGTAATTGCTCGCGTGCTTGTGCCAATTGCTTTTCAAGCTTTTTATTCGTTTCAAGTAAGCCCTCGATACCAGTCGCAATCTCGCTCTCTGGACGACTTACGAGCTTCGCTGCTTGTGCCATAACGTCTTTACGCATTGTCATATTTTCACGTAGGCGTTCGCCACACATAAAGTGCACACGCGTTTGTTTTTTCTGACGCTCAGTTGATAAAATTTTAATCATTGCGACCTCGCCAGTTGTGCGTGGATGCGTACCGCCGCAGCCGTTATAGTCAAAGTCTGGGATGATGACAAGACGTACATCGTCAGTGAATTTTAATTGCTTACGAAGCGGATAACTTGCAGCCTCTTCTGCCGTTACCCATTTCGTTTCGATTGGACGGTTTTCAAGCACAATTTCATTTGCGCGGTCCTCTGCCTGTTGTAGTTGTGCAGGCGTCACATGTTCTGTGTCTAAATCAATCGTAATCGTGCCAGAGCCTAAATGAAATGACACCGTTTGATAATCAAATAACTCAACGAATGCGGCCGTTAAAATATGCTGTCCCGCATGCTGTTGCATATGATCAAAGCGTACCGCCCAGTCGAGTTGACCATGAACCATACCGCTAAGTTCGGCGTCTACATAATGACGGATTTCGCCGTCAATTTTTTGAACATCTATGACACGTACATCATTGAGTGTCCCGATATCTGCCGGCTGACCGCCACCTTCTGGATAAAAGGCTGTATTGTCTAAGACGACATAGAAGCCTTGGTCGTCTGTCCCTGTGTGAAGAATGTTTGCGTCAAATGCTTGTATGTACGCATCTTTGTAATAAAATAAATCGTGCATGAAAAAACGCCTCCTTTTCGTGTTATTTCTATTGTACCGAATTTTATCGAAAGAAAAATAGTGGTCAAAACTTTACTAATTGAAAATATTCGTTATCATAAAGAGTGAACTAGTATTAAAGGAGCTTAAAGAATGAACATTCTCGCATATATGATGGAAGAAATTAAAGACCCAACAAACATTTTGGAAGGTCAACGCTTCGAATTTTTATTAGATATCGAAGTAGACGAAGAAGATGAACTTTATACTGAAGGTGGCATCGACCTACGTGTTATCGTGTCAAAAAATGACGATGACATTAAAATCGAAAATTATTTCTTCATTCAAAAATCAGACCAAAAAGTACTTGAATTTGGTTTAGAAGACGATGAAGAAGCAGAAGTGTTGGCATTTGTTAAGCAACATATTCTAGCTGGAGAGTAATCACGAGGGAGGGGCTATGACAATCGTCAAGCCTCCTCTTTTTTAATGAAAGGGGGAATAAATATGTCGGCTTATATGCAGCCGCTTTATTCTGCTTCGATTGCCTTTGTGTTATTAGGCTTCGTATTATGGATTCCTTGGATGATACATACGTATCGCAAACACGGCTTTTTCTCATTATCCCAAACGTTATTATCATTTTCATTTGTTTTTTATATGATATCAGCGTTATTTTTAGTACTACTACCACTGCCTGACACGCGCAATACGTGTGCGATGCAAAATCCCAATACCCAGCATTATTCGCTGATGCCATTCCGTTTTATTGCGGATACATTAAGTGGGGGCTGGTTTGATATTAAACGGCCCGCAACGTATATGCTCGTCTTTAAACAACCGGCATTTTATCAAGCATTCTTTAACTTCATTTTATTAATGCCACTTGGCGTTTACTTACGTTATTTCTTAACGCATAAAAAATTATGGTGGAAAGCGGCGATCATTGCTTTCTTCGTGACATTATTCTATGAAGTAACACAAATTACCGGCATTTATGGTATTTACAACTGCGCATACCGTATTTTTGATGTTGATGATTTAATGTTAAATACAATGGGCGGCATTTTAGGCTTCTTCTTAGCACCAGCGGCTCTTGCGATTTTCCCATCAAAAGAACGCATTGATGCGCGCGCGAAATATTTATTAGAGCGCGATGAAGTGAAAGCCATGTCCGTATTGCTTGCGATTGCGATTGATATTTTCTTAGTAGATATTATTCGTCAAATTATTTTACACTTCACGAATCAAAATGAAGTAACATCGTTTATCGTGTTCTCGGTCGTATCATTCCTTTGGATGTGCGTCGTACCAATTCTTTGGAATGGTCGCACAGTTGGTACCGCCATTATGCGCTTCCGCTACGATAGTAAGTTATCGAAGAAAACGACGATTTCACGTTTAATTAAACGGTATGCCGCTTTTTATATGGCGTACTTTACGCTTGCGATAGTAGGTGTATTAAATAATGTCGAAGTAACGATGGCTTCACCTTACTACAAAGCATCTGTCTTTTTAGCATTCGGTTCTGCGGTATTAACGGCGATTTTAATGGTTGTACTCTTTATCCACATTATGCTTGTCGTATTTGGTAAAGGAAAACGTCGCTTCTTCTTTGACGAATCTTCAGATCTGTATACAACACGTAAAAAATAATGATTAAGACGTTCCTTACAAAAAGGGGCGTCTTTTTTTGTGGAATTAAGGTTGTTGTAAGGTTGGCATAAACCAGCTGTAAGGAGCCTCGTTTATAGTAAGGGTATGAACAACGATGAAAGAGGGATGGCATATGACATTATTAGATGTAGCACATATACAAAAAAAGTTTGGTAAAGGGCAAAATGAAGTTACTGCGCTGAACGACGTTACATTTTCAATCGACAAGGGTGAATTTGTTGGTATTATGGGGCCAAGTGGAGCAGGAAAATCAACACTGCTTAATTTATTAGCAACGATTGATACACCAACTGAGGGCTCAATTATTATGAATAATTTAAATTTACATGCGATGAGTGAAAATGAGTTGGCGGATTTTCGTCGTGACCATCTCGGCTTTATTTTTCAGGACTATAACTTACTTGATTCACTGACGGTGAAAGAAAATATTTTACTACCACTCGCTATAGCGAAAGTGAAGGCGAGTGAAATTAATCAGCGCGTCCAGGACATCGCGAATTTATTTGGTATCGCAAATCTACTCGAAAAATATCCCGTACAAATTTCAGGTGGACAGAAGCAGCGTACGGCAGCAGCACGTGCACTTGTGACAGAGCCTTCGATGATTTTAGCGGATGAACCAACCGGCGCACTGGATTCAAAATCAGCGACCGATTTACTCGAAAGTCTGCAGCATCTAAATGAAGCAAAACAATCAACGATTATGATGGTGACACATGATGCCTTTGCGGCTAGCTTTTGTGAGCGTATTTTATTTATTCAAGACGGGGCGTTATCAACAGAACTTCATAAGGCGGGGAAAACACGAAAGGAATTTTTCCAAGAGATTTTAAGCACAGTCGCAACATTTGGAGGTGGCGCGCATGACATTATTTAGCATCGCTAAAAAGAATGTTGCGCGTAATTTCTCGCAGTACTTTCTCTATATCGCATCAATGGTTTTTTCGATTGTTATTTACTTCACGTTTGTGACATTGAAATATAGCGACACCATTGAACGTGAAATTGAAAGTTCACAAAAAATCGGCTCACTTATGAGTGGCGCGGCGTTCGTATTAATCTTTTTTGTCGCGATTTTCATTTTTTACTGCAATGCCTTTTTTATGAAGAAGCGTAAAAAAGAAGTGGCACTCTATGCATTACTCGGTGTTCGAAAACGCCAAATCGGCTTTATGCTATTTTTTGAAAACTTATTACTTGGCGCTGTATCATTGCTTGCGGGTATCATTATCGGCTTTCTGGCATCAAAAGGACTGTTGTCGATTTTAATTCGATTAATGGGCTATGATGTCGCGGCACCGTTTGCCTTTTCATGGCAGGCAGTAATGAATACAGTCATCATCTTTATGATTATTTTTCTTGTGACGTCACTGCAAGGCTACCGCGTCATTTATCAATTTAAATTGATTGATCTATTCCATGCTTCTGCAAAAGGAGAGGCTGTTACAAAGCCCAATCCAGTCATCGCAGCTATTGGCGTCTTTTTAGTTGGACTTGGTTACTTCCTTGCGCTACAAGATATGACGAGTAAAATTTGGCAGGTGCTCGGCTTCTTAGTAACCCCAATGGTTATTTTATTCGCAACGATTATTGGAACGTATTTATTGTTTCATAGCTTTACAGGAACGATGTTAAAATGGCTGAAAAAATCCGAAAAATGGCTATGGCGCGATCTGCGTGTGCTAACCATTTCACAGCTATTACATCGTGTGAAGGCACATGCGACGACACTTACGCTCATTGCAATTTTAAGTGCAACTACGATTACAGCGGGTGGTGCGGTCTTTGGCTTGTATTACAATATTTCATCAACTGTTAAACAAATGGATCCAAACACGTATATGTTTGTCGAACAGGACGAGGCGACAACGAAAAAAATCAATCGTATCGTTGGGGATGCGGATTATAACCGCGTCGTCGAAACAATTGAACAAAATTTCACCTATAACGGCGAGAAGATGGCGTATACATTACTATCAGAAAGTGAGTACAATCGTTTAGCGAATGTACAACAGCGTGATGAAATTCATGTGAAGGGTCATCAATTTTATGCGCTTGATGCGACATATGATGAACGTTTTTCACCGACCTATACGAATATGACGCTACAAACGAAGCAAGAAGATTTTAAAGTCGTCGATTACAAACCGTATAATGTGCTGAACTTAGCGCTTGCATACTCAACAATGGTTGTGTCTGATGACGTATACGATACATTTGCTGCAAAAAAATCAGCAAAAATTCAACATTTCCGTGTCGTCATCGACCCAGATGCGACAAAGGCTGATGCGAAAAAAGTGGCGACAATACTTCCAGAAGATGCACAGTTAAGCAGTCAGCCAGCAGATATGCAGGCAAATGTTGAAAGCATGGGGGTGCTACTATTTATCGGTAGCTTCTTAGGGCTTGTATTCCTCGCTGCAACGGGCAGCATCATTTACTTTAAAATGTTGACAGAGGCAGAAGAGGACAAAGCAAAATATGTGATGCTTCATAAAATGGGGGTATCAATGAAGGCCATGCGTCGCTCGATTGCAGGACAAAATGTTGTGATTTTCTTCGTACCATTACTTATCGGTATCCTTCACAGTGCAGTCGCACTAAAGGCATTTTCGAGTCTACTAAGTATGAATTTAATTATCCCAGTATGCATGTGGATGCTCGCGTACACAATGATTTATGCGTTATTCTATATATTAACGGTATGGTCGTATACAAAAATGATAAAACAAACAATTCAAACGGAGGGTGTATAATATGAAAAAATTTCTACTAACAATCGCGATTTTATTTGTCGTTTGCCTTGGTGCGCTCTATGCACTTATGACAATTGACTTTAATCGTATGAATGCAGATCATTACTATTTACAAATTACGCAGGACGGGGAAGTATCGGAATCTCGTGCCTCAGACGGTAAAGTGTATAAGGATTATAATTACAAACTACCAGCCTACAATGAAGATGGCAAAGAACGTGAGCTTGAGTTTATGACACAGAAAAATTTACGCAAAGATGCGTATTTAAAAATGTATGTGAAAAAAGATGGCGTATCGTCGTATGATGAAGTGAAGTTTGAGGAAATTCCTGAAAAAGCACAGGCTAAATTGAAGTAATGGAAGGAGGTTGCGAAAATGCAGCCTCTTTTTTAAATTTAATAGAAATATATGGCGGCGCTATGGCAAAAATCAAATTTACATGATGTGCTTTGTTGTTCATAGTTGCATTGCTAAATGAATGTATGTAAAAATCGAAGAAACGACAAAATAAGATTGGAGTATTCTAGTGATTGAAGAGTTGATTTTATCGTTAATCATGATGTTTAAAAGTCTCGGCTATTTTGGCGTGCTATTAGCATTATGCTTTGAATTTATTCCAGCAGAAATTGTGCTACCACTTGCAGGCTTTTGGGTCGCAAATGGCGAGTTTAATTATATCGGCATGGTACTAGCAGGGACAGTCGGGGGGACGCTTGGACCGCTGACACTGTATGCGCTTGGACGCTACGGTGGTCGCCCGCTCGTTGTGAAGTACGGCAAATATTTTTTAATTAATGAACGACAAGTAGATGCAGCAGACCGCTTCTTTGATAAATACGGTGCTGGTGTGGCATTCTTTGCGCGCTTTTTACCAATCGTGCGTACAGCGATTTCCGTACCATGTGGCATGACAAAAATGAGTGTTTGGAAGTTTTCGATTTATACGTTTTCTGCGATGCTACCAATTACAGCGCTCTATATTTATTTAGGGATGAAGCTTGGTGAAAACTGGGAAGAGGCGAGTGCATTATTCTCTGAATATATGACACCTGTCATTATTGTCATTGTTATCGGCATTGTGATTTATGCAGGTATTAAATTGTACCAAAAGAAACGTCAAAAAGATGCGAATTTAATTGAAGTAAAAGAGCGTAATTAAGAAAAAGAGGCTATGACATACGTGTAAAAAACCCTCTCCTATGAGCATAAGAAAAAACGGAATCGCGCTGTGGTGCGGTTCCGGTTTTTCGTTGCGAACGCTAAAGAAAATGACGTGTTTTGTCCCAGCCTATTTTTTAAGGAAGTAACACAAAAATGGTCGTCCCTTTACCTCGTTCACTGCGGAGTACAACGCGACCACCATGTGCCTCGACAATATCACGCGCAATCGCCGTCCCAAGTCCGGTACCACGTGTATTTGTCGTATTCGTACCACGGTAATAGCGTTCGAAAATATTGTTCAGCTCATCTTCAGGGATGCCTTTACCTGTATCTTGAATCATTATGCAGGCACGCATTGTGGATAACTTTTCATCGTCTAAAATTTCCTGTGGATAACTTTTTGAAACACTTACAGTTACATTGACCGCTTCATCATTGTGGATAAATGCATTATCAATAAAGTTTAATAATGCGCGTTTCATCAGCTTTTGGTCAATCGTTGTCATAATCACGTCATCCGCTACTTGATAATCAAGTGAGCGCGCCACAAATGCCTCATCATTTAATACATCAATGACGATTTCACGACTAAAGGGTACGAGATTCGTTTCCTTTAATTGAAGCGGCAGGGCATTATTACGTAGCTTCATTGTTAAATTCAAATCATCGAGTAGCTCTTTCATATAATGTGATTTTTGCGTAATAATCTGGCTGTATTCAGCGACCTCTTCAGGTGTATTGGCATATTCAAGTAGCTCTGCATAACCTTGAATGGATGCAAGTGGCGTTTTTAGGTCATGTGAAATATTACTAATCCATTCATCACGCATTTTCTCGTGTTGCTGTTGTGCTTTTTCATACATATCTAGCGTATTTGATAGCTCATTCATATTATCAAAAACTTCCTTATAAACACTGCTTTTCACTGGCATGTGTGTGAAGTTACGTTTGCGTAAAGTACTAATACCCTCGATTAATTGATGCAGTGGTTTTGTGAGCTTTTGACCGAAAAAGACGCCAATCAAGAGTGCAATTAAAATATCGACAAATAAAAAGATGAGTAAGTAACGCCCAATTATGAGCGCGGCGGTTTGAATATCAAACGTAAAAACGCTACGCTGAACGTTTGAATTTTTAATACCAACAAAATAGCTTTGCCCCTTTTTTGTTTCACTAATATAAAGTGTCGTATCTGCGACAATGCGGTTTTTATAGTTATTAATTAATGCATTTGGACTGTAATGCTTTGGAAATTCCTTGGCAACCCGGTAGCGATAAATTTCATTACCATTATTATCAAGTACTTGTAGCCAGGCGTTTCGTTCATCAAGACGTTTTTTCCCTGCTGGTGAGAGAGAAATGGTTTCATTGCTACCAGAAATTTCATTCGCTAGCTGGCGCGTAAATTGCTCTGGTGTATTTTTGAATTGTTCTTGTGTGGCCTGATACCAAATAAGACTAATGCCAATAATCGTATTTACAACAAGGACGATAATGACGATGATAATGGTCGATAATAAAAAGCGACTCGCAATTTTCCAGCGCATCGTATCAGCTCCCTTGCATGAATTTATAACCAAGACCTTTTACGGTAATAATATGCTGCGGCTTTGAGGGCTCATCCTCGATTTTTTCACGCAGACGACGAATATGGACCATCATTGTATTGTCAGAGCCAAAAAAGTTTTCACCCCACACACGTTCAAATAAGGTTTCCTTACTTAAAATTTGATTTGGGTGATGCATAAATAATGCCATCAAGCCCATTTCTTTAGCGGTTAAATCGAGCGCACGATTATTTTTCGTCACACACGTTTCAGCGGCATCCATCGTGAAGGGACCTACCTGAATGACTTGTGGCTCTTGCTCACGATAGCCGAGTCGGCGTAGATGTGCCTTCACACGGTAAGCGACCTCTTTTGGGCTAAAAGGCTTTGTAATATAATCATCGCCGCCAATTGCAAGTCCGAGTAATTTATCAACTTCCTCATCTTTTGCAGACATGAATAAAATCGGAATATTGGATTCTTCGCGTACTTTTTTGCATAGCTCATACCCTTCGCCGTCTGGTAACATAATATCGAGCAGCATGAGAGAGGGACCTGCCTGCTTAAATTGTGTATAGCCCTCTGCTACCGAGCTTGCTGTGACGGTATGAGGCATGCCTTCTTTATGTAAAACACGTTCAAGTAATGATGCAATTTCAGGTTCATCATCAACAATTAAAATCGTATGCTCTGTCATCGTAATCCCACCTTTTTCTTCAGTATAGAGAAAGCGCCAAAAAAAATGAAACCTTTTGATAGATTTCGGGGTAAAGAATAGTAACAACATGAATGGGGGAATTAGATGTTTAAGAAAATGGCTTCAGATGCGTTAGGTTTATCAGATATTGGGATTGTCGTACCAAGAGAGGATTTCGATAAAACGGAATCAGATGATTTTGTAAAACATGAAAAACAGGAAAAAATCTATTTTCTAATTAAAACAAAATCCGATGAGTACTGCTTCACGAACCTAGCATTAATTCACGTTGATGGTACGAGTGCGATGAGTAAAAAGCGTACCCTTCGTCGCTATGACTATGAGACAACAACCTTTACAGATGTGACACTTGAAACAGCCGGTACAATTGATTTAGATGTAGAAATTAAATTTACTGTAGCAGGTGTGCCGGTGTCGATCGACATTCATAAAAAATTCGATACAGAAATTAAAGATTTATATAAAGCATTACATGAGATTTCAACAATCATGTATAATAACACGATTAAAATGGAATACGCACAGCAGAGTTTAAATTTAGCGGCTTCTGCGGTAGGGCGTAACAGCTCTGCGGGTACGGTGACGCCTTCGCAGTCATTTGAGCAAATTACACGCTTTTCAAATAGCTGGTTAGTCGAGCATAAGAAGGAATACAAACGCGTGGATTACGGCGATGTGTTTGAGTTGTACATTAATCAATAACCTAAAAAAGAAGGCATCGTGCCAACGCGCGATGCCTTCTTTTTTATGATTCTATCGGTGTTTTTTTCTCGTAACTAAAGATGGCGATGATGCCATAAAGCAAGATAAATAAAATGATGAGACCCGGCCATTCAATCGAAATGCGATCAAAGTAGGGCAAAACAAACCGATGGAAAAGGCCAATTGAAATGACCATTTGTACGATAATAC
This sequence comes from Kurthia populi, assembly GCF_042686175.1. NCBI lineage: Bacteria > Bacillati > Bacillota > Bacilli > Caryophanales > Caryophanaceae > Kurthia > Kurthia populi. The sequence continues at coordinate 30,526 of NZ_JBHUOR010000042.1, forward strand.
TTAAAAGATCCACAAGTGTCGTAATTTGAATCTTAAATGCTGCAAGAATAAATAACGTTAAAAAATCGAGTGCAAATACTAAAATTACAAGTAATAAAATAAATCCGCCAAAATAAGTTAGATCATGCCAAAAAGATTCGAATAAATCGATATGGGCAAAATCAAATTTTGCAAGAATGTTGTAGAGACCGAACATTACGAATAACGGAATGAATACGATCGCGCCAACAAATAATACGAGCCCTAGTAAAATAATGACTAGTGCCGACCAACCATTTAGACGAATTTTGAAATTTTTGTTCTTCAATGTAAAATCCCTTCTCATATGTAAATGTCCCAGTTGTTAGTGCAATAATTTCTATTATAGAACAGACTTCAAAACATTGCACATTTGAGATTTAGCTTAGCATGTTTTGTCTTTAGCTGAGAATACCTAAAATTAAGCTATCTCAACGTATAAAAATTTGAGCGAACAATGAACCATTCAACAATTGGGGTGAAATACGTTATAGTTAGAACAACTAAAATGAAATGGTGGAGAATATGAAAAGCTTTTATCAATGGAGTGTCATTTGTTTTTTAGCGGTTTGTAGTGTGTTCTTTATGACATCACAAGCAAGCGCAAAGGAACAGACGGCCATTGTGATATATAATGATGCAACAGGATTAGCGAACATTCAACAGAACCATAGAGGGATAGAGAATCATTATGAAAACTTAAAGACAGTTGAAGGTGATTTTACAGCAACACAGCTGAAACAATTGAAGAAAGATCCACATATTGCGCTCGTTGAAACACGTGATATCGAGCTTAACACGCTTAGTGAGGATCTCCCTTGGAATTTAGCATTATTAAATACTACGTATGCATGGAGTCATGATTTAACAGCGGGAAATGTGAAAGTAGGGATGCTCGATACAGGTGTTAACTGGCAAGCAGGCTTAGAAAAAGTACATCGTATCACCCTCGTTGATAGTGATGCATACCGAGATATTCGAAATCACGGAACGATGGTCGCAAATATTTTAGCCTCAACGAATGAATATTTACCAGGCATTGCGCCGAATATGGATTTATATAGTATTAAAATTTTTGATGATGACAATGAAGCCTCTGTATCTGATTTTTTAGCAGGTATTGATTGGGCGATTGATAATGACTTAGACGTATTGAATATGTCGCTTGGCACAAAAAAGGATTATCAATTGCTACATAATGCGGTACAAGCTGCTGAAAAAGCAGGCATCACGATGGTCGCTGCGGCTGGGAATGACTATTCGAAAAAACCCATTCATTATCCCGCAGCCTATAAGGAAGTTATCGCAGTCGGCGCAATTAATAAGGAAAAAGAACATGCTGATTTTTCAAATAGAGGTAAGGAACTCGAATTTGTTGCACCAGGTGAAAAAATACCGAGCCTAACAAATAAATTGTATAGTGGTACATCTTTTGCGGTACCACATGTCACGGCGAGAATCGCAACACTCAAGCAGCAGTATCCTACATGGTCGACAGCAAAGCTTCGTAGCTATTTACGTAATTATACCGAGGATTTAGGGAGTGCCGGGCGAGATAATCTATATGGCTACGGACTTATCTCGTATACATTACAAGCACCTCAACCCCTTAGCACATTAAAGACCGATTATATCGGAAAAAATGAGGTGCGTATTCAGTACAGTATGCCGAAAAATGTCACGGTGCCGATTGCTAAATATGCGCTATATGTTGATGGGAAACGTGTGAAAACAACAACAAATACGACGTATAGGATTACGAAGCTTAAAACGAATTCTAAGCATAAAATCGAAGTGATACCGGTGAGTACGGCAGGCAAGAAAGCGAAAAAGGCAAAGGGCATTGTTGTGCGTACCGCAAAAAAGACGGCTTCTAAAGAATACCTTGATCGTCATAAAAAATCGATGCAGTCCTTATTTTCGAATTTAGCAAAAGCAGATATGCGCGATGACTATTCAAAGCTATATAGTTTAAGCGATGAATTAAGTCAGTCGAAGCGTAAAAAAATGCGTACTGCCGCTACAAAAAAATATGCCGTTGTTTTATCAAAGGATAAAACAACGGCATCGTTTGTGAAAGTGAGCAATTTGAATAAAATGCCTGCAAAGGGATATAGCGATATTAAATTTTCGACGGCATTAAAATCGGTTAAATCATCGAGCTATCGATTGAAACGAAGCGGGGCAACCGTATCTGGCTATAAGGTCAGTAAAGTTGATAGTAAGATACTTCGCTTAAAGCTACCAGCGAATGCGAAGCCCGGGCGCTATGCCTTCGTGCTCGAACGTAATAACGTAAAAACGACGAAAAACAAAATGATTGATAAGCATATCATCGTTTATTTTGAACTTTAAAATACATCCCTTAATATTCTTCTAGAAACAGCGCAGGCGCATTTATTTATTTTTATTAAAAAAACACGTTCAAAAATGATACTTTGAACGTGTTTTTTCGTTTATATTGGCCTCGTATTTAACTTATGAAAGTTTTTGAATGAAGACAACTTTTAAATAGTTGAACTCAGGGAATTCACGTGTTGCGCGGAAATCTTTTGGTAAGCCAAATTGTTCAACGATTTTATATTTAGTATTTGTGTCTTTAAATGCTTGGTCTACGAATGATTTGAATTTCTTCATACCAAAGCTTGCATTGTTTGTTGAAGCGACGATGAAGCCTTTTTTCTCTGTAATCGCAATCGCATCTTTTAATAATTTTGGATAGTCTTTTGCGGTAGAGAATGTCATTTTTTTCGTACGTGCGAAGCTTGGTGGATCTAATACAACTAAATCGAATTTCATTTCATGACGCGCTGCATATTTGAAGTAGTGGAACACGTCCATTACTTTAATATCTTGCTCTTCAAAGTCGATACCATTGATTGAAAACTGTTCGATTGTTTTGCCTAGACTACGAGAAGCTAAGTCTACGCTTGTTGTTTTGTTTGCGCCGCCGATTGCAGCTGCAACAGAGAAAGCACCTGTGTATGAGAATGTATTTAACATATTTGTGCCAGCCGCATATTTATCACGAATCGTACGACGTACATCGCGTTGGTCTAAGAAAATACCTGTCATTGCACCGTCATTTAAATCGACTGCGTAGTTGATGCCATTTTCTTTAATGATGATTGGGAAATCGCCAGGTGTACCTGCTACAAAATCATCTTGTTCCATATACATGCCTTTCGTATCGAAACGTTTTTTCTCATATAATGCATGGAATTGTGTAAGCTCTGTTAATGCTTCGATAACAAATTCACGGAATGAATAAATACCTGCGCTATACCAGCTCATCATGTAATAGCCATCAAAGTAGTCAATTGTTAAACCACCGATGCCATCGCCTTCGCCATTAAAAACGCGGAAGGCATTTGTATCGTCATCGTTGAAGAAGTCTTTACGTAGTGCAAGTGCCTTGTTAATTTTTTTTGTAAAGAATGCTTGGTCTAATTCTTGGTCTTCTTTTGTCGATAGTACCCAGCCAATTCCTTTATTTTGATTGCCGTGATAGCCTTTACCAATAAAGCGCTTGTGGTGGTCGACTACTTCGATAATATCGCCTTCTTCTAAACGGGCCATATCCGCATCTGTTACTGCTTTACGTAGAACAAGTGGATAGCCTTTCTTTAAATCTCCAGCGTACTCGGGGTCAATCGTTAATGTAATAGTTTCTCGCATAATGTCATCCTTCATTTTTAAGTTTCTTCTATTATCTCATGTTTCAAATAATAAAGCGATGTTACAGAAAAGTATTCTCGTGTCATATTTCTTAATTGATTTGTAAACATACTGTCGTTGTATGACAAGGGTTATTATCCTAGAATTAGTATTAGTTAATAACAAGAAAATAACAAAAAACATTTTAAATATCAAAAATATACTAAAGAATACGGAGATTAACTTTGAAGAAAATTCTAGCAACAACAATGGCAGCAGCAGTAGGTTTAGGGACAGTCACGAGCATCGATTTAACGCAGGCAAGCGCAGCAACATCACAAGCAACGAAGGTGTCAGGTACATATGTGACGACAGCTACGAAAAATGTTTACTACCGCGCAGCATCTAAAAAAGTCGGCACAGTTTCAAAGAGTAAAAAAATTAAACTTACACATAAACGTACTGTAAACGGTAAAACATGGTACAAAATTTCTTACAATGGTGGGAAACGAGGCTGGATTGTTGGAGCTAATATTAAACGCTTAACAGTCTCTAGTGCATCAACATATAAGAAAACATTCGTAACGAAAAAAGCGAAAAACTACTATAACTTAGCAGGTGGCCATAATAAACGCTTAGGTACACTTGCATCAGGTAAAAAGATTACTACTTCTTATTACCGCACAGTAAATGGTGCTGGCTGGGTAAAAGTGAATGGCTACGGCTGGACACCAAAATCAAATTTAAAATCATATGTATCACAAACATCAAACTCATCATCATATGATAAATTAACATCATACGGTGCACAGTTCTTAGGTGTTCCTTATGTATGGGGTGGATCGACTCCAAATGGCTTTGACTGCTCTGGCTTCACAAGCTATGTGTATAAAAAAGTGTTAGGCAAAACGATTCCACGCACGTCAGCAGCACAATACACAGCTTCAAAAGAGATTTCAAAATCACAGCTTAAAAAAGGTGATTTAGTATTCTTCAACACATCAGGTGGCGGTGTATCACATGTTTCAATCTACGCAGGGAATAATAAACTACTTCATGCGGCAGGAAACAGTGTAAAATATTCAAATCTTTATGATGGTTACTGGGATAAACGTATCGTTGGTTATGGTACATTCCGTTAATTGTAAAAATAAGATATAGTTTCAAAAAAAGAAGGCATCGCGAGTTTGCGCGATGCCTTCTTTTTTTAGTTTTCTTCTAAAGCAGCTGTCGCTAATTTTGTAATCGTCATATCGTCCATTGGTGGATTATGAAGTCCAGCACGCACATCGCGATAATAGCGATTAAGTGGATTGCTTGTCTTTAAGCTCTGTGCGCCAACAATACGCATCGCAATATCGACAATATCAAGTGCATTATTCACAACAACATGTTTCGCTGCACCTAACAGGCCTGCCGCATAGTCATGTGTTTTCGGATCCTCAAATTTTTGTGCCACATCATATAAGAAATGGCGAGATGTTGTAAGCTTCAATTCCATCTGACCAATTTTTTCTTGAATATGAGGGAGCTGACCAATCGGGAAATCCAGGCTATTTGGTTTATACGTACGCGCAAATTCAAGCGCATGATCGCGAGCCGCTTGCGCAATGCCTAAATAAACAGCTGGAATATGCAGTGCCCAGCCATTTACCTTTGCGCCGCGCGGTTTATTGTTCAGTTCAACGAGCGCATCTTCTGGTAAGACGACATCCTCAAAAATTAAATCATGGCTTGCTGTACCGCGCATGCCCATCATATCCCATGTTTCTTTAATCGTTAACCCATTACTTTGTTGTGGAATTAAGAAAAAGCCGATTAATTCTTTTTCAGGAATCCATGCAGAAGTAATATAATGTGTCGTTGCATAAGATAGGGATGCGAAACTTTTATGGCCATTTACATGCCACTGCCCGTCACTAAATATCGCATTTGTGCCAGGGCGTCCACCACGTGTGGGGCTCCCTGTAATGACCTCGCTTAAAATACGATTTGTTAGAGCGCGCTCATTCACGATTTTTTTTGCGAAATCTTCTAAATGCGCATCATCCCACAGTTTTTTATCATATAAATCACCAACAATACCAAGATGCCAGCCGATCGATAAAGCCGTTGCCGCATCAAAGCTTGCGAGTGTTTCTTGGAATAAAATCATATCGTAAATACCAAAGCCAAGTCCACCGTATGCTGCTGGTAGCGTGACTTTGTTATAGCCAATGTTTAATAAATCTTCGAAGTTTTCAGCGGGGAAACTATTTTCTAAATCGGCCTTTGCACCGCGTTCCTCGATGTTTCTTTTTAGTGTATGTAATTGTGTAATCATCGCTTGCTGATTGTCATTTTTAATAAAAGCATTAAGTGCAGCCATATAAAGCATCTCCTTAAAACATAGTTTGTTAGTAAGAATTAAATTGAATACTTTCATCATACAGATAATAGTCAGAAAAATCCATCAGCTAATTAAGAACATAAAAAAAGGAACTACCTAAGCAGTTCCTTTTCTATATAATGTTATGCTTCTGTTGAAGAAACGATTTCTGAAATAACGATTTGGCTGCCTAGCATTGGTGAACCAGCTTCTGGGCCACCATGTTTTGGAGCTGCTTCGCCTTCTTTTGGTTCTGGACGTTTGTGTGCAGCTTTGAAAGCATCACTTTCACGCCATACTTTAAAGTCTTCTAATGATTCCCAGAACATATTAACGCTCATTTCATCATAGTCTTCAAAGTCGCGTGCAACAGCTACCTCTGTTTTCACGAATCCTTTAAAATCTTTTAAGCCTTCATTTGCTGTGAAACGTGGCGCCATTTTTTCTGCAAAACCTTTTTTAACTTGAATGCGGTTTGTTACGATAAACATAAATTGCCACTCCTTTAGTTATAAATATACTGTACAGTAAAAATCCTATATTATTTTCGATATTGTTGCAATGAAAAAGCGCCATTCTTTTTGGGGGAAGAATGACGCTTTTTACAATTAAGGAGAGTTCTACTTCTGGGTGTGCGTTATGTGTAAAATATAAAGTCGTTTGGGGAACGACCTTCAACATAATGTAGAACCATGCACGGTACTAGTATGAGCGATACTAGCAAGGCGATAAGAATACAGGGGGACTAATTCCTAGTATTCTAATCTATCTCAATTATAAAACAGGTAAGGATTTCCATCAATACAAATTGGATATTTATAGGAAAAGATACGATGAAAGTCTAAAAAATGACAGTTAATTAAATAATTAAGTACTTGCTATATTGCTTACATTAGGTAAAAAGGGTATGTTAAAATGCGTATAAGTCACAAAAAATTGAGGTCTACAATGAAGAAATATACAACGTTTAAATTGCAATATTTAATTATGGGTGTTGCCTTTTTAGCGGTGTTTTTAACGTCGTTGGTAAGTATTTGGAGTGGTTACCGTATGAACGAAAAGACACTCACAGAAAATACACTTGAAACGAATCGTGTGTACGCAGAAAAACTCGCATCAAGTGCAAATGATTATTTAGAGGAAACATTTAAGTTATTAAATGTAAATGCGACTGAGATGAGTGCTTATATGGATGACGGAGAACGATTAGAACGCAAGGCGGATTTATTACGCCGCGGCTCGACCGCTTTTAATTCCATTATTGTGATGAATGCAAAAGGAAAAATCATTGCTACTTCGCCGCAGTCACTAAATTTAAAAGGAATTAAGGTGACATCTAGGGCGTCGAAAAAAGCGCTTGAAGAACGAAAACCAATGATTTCAGAGCCGTATAAAACAACGACTTCCGGGCGTGAAATCATCTTTATTTCTACACCAATTTATGATGCCAATAATCGCTTTTTAGGTGTGTTAGGCGGCACGATTTATCTAAAAGAAAATAATGTCTTAAATCAATTACTTGGAAAGCATCCGTATGAGGACGGCTCGTATGTATATGTTGTCGATGCGAACGGTCAAATTATTTATCATGAGGATAAGACGCGTATAGGCGATAATGTGCTGAAAAATAATATCGTCCAAAAAGTGTTAATGACCGATTCAGAGACAGGGGCCGACCGCGTTGTAAATAAGAAAAATACAGATATGCTCGTAGGCTATGCGAAGATGGAAATTAGCGGCTGGGGTGTTATCGCACAGCGCCCAACGGCACTAGCATTAGCACCAGCAGGTGAAATGGTCAATCATATGATGCTTGTTGGATTGCCTTTATTATTGTTAGCTTTAGTAATTGTCATTATGCTTGCACGTAAAATCGCAAAGCCACTGCAGGAACTTGCGGATATTACAGTGGTAGACCGCGATGAGGCGGATGCTGCGCAGAAAAACTTCCAAAGTGTCACGGCTTGGTATTATGAGGCAATTCAATTAAAGCAATCGCTGATGTCGAGCTTTTCTCATTTGCATAACCAAGTGCATTTTTTCCGAGACCAATCGGCAACTGATGCGCTAACAGGACTGACGAATCGTCGTACCATTGATGAGTTAATGAATAGCTGGCATATTGAGCAGCGCATGTATTCGCTTATTTTAATTGATATTGATAAATTTAAATCAATTAATGACACCTATGGGCATGGTGTGGGGGATGAGGTACTACAGTTTTTAGCACGCAAAATGGAGAATGTCGCACGTAGTGAAGATGTATGCTGCCGCTATGGCGGAGAAGAGTTCGTAATTTTACTACCGAATACACCGAGTGATATTGCGATGACAATGGCGGAGCTACTGCGTCAGAATGTAGAATCAACGGCTGCACCACATGCCATTCAGGTGACATTGTCAGCAGGTGTAGCGACATTTCCAGTGGATGCACATCATCCGAAACAATTACTTGAAAAGGCAGATGATGCGCTCTATTATGCAAAAGAACATGGCAGGAACCAAGTTATCCTAGCTAAATAGTCATATCTCACAAAATACGTTAATTGATTAACTGGCATAATAATGGTAACAAAATAGACAATTTTTTCGGATTATTTTAACGATCATCTCTTTTTTAAATATCCATTTCATTTGAAAATGTGTAACATGTGAAAGAGAGGTGGAAATGATGAATCGCGAAGAAATTATTCAAATTGTTTCGGAAAAGATCAAGCTTATACGTACAGAAAACAGTTACACACAAGACCAAATGGCGGATATTGTGGGTATTTCAAAAAAGACACTCGTGCAAATCGAAAAACAACGAATTGCCTGTGGATGGAATGTGGCTGTAACGATCTGTGCGTTATTTAGAGACAGCACAATTTTACAAAACGTAATGGGTGGCGATCCACTCGAAGTAATTGAACTAACTGCGCATGATTGCATTACTCGACCAATGAAAACAACACCAAATACGAATGTATGGTGGAAAACGCTTGAAGAAACGACTGCGTATCGTTTACAGCAAAATCTTTTAAGTCATCATTATCGTATTGTAGATACAGAAGGATTCCGCATCTTCACAAGCTTCGATGAACCACTGACGCGTGACCATTACGCAAAAATTCAGTAGTCTTGCATCATTGATTGAACGATTCAATTTAAGAGCAAATAGCAAAAAGGAAATATTAGAAAAGAGCGTTAGGTGATTGGGATGAATCATCTGGCCCTCTTTTTCTTTTTGCTAAAAAGGGGCATAATGAAAATGAAATAACAATTTGAGGTGACAGAATGTACTATTTAAGCATGATTTTCTTTCAAGTCGTTGCGCCCATTTTGCTATTACTTGTATTAGGTGGCGTTATTCAAAAACGATTTCAATTTAATTTAAAAGCATTATCAAATTTGGTGACATTTTGTTTAATGCCCGCTGCGATTTTTTTAAATATTTATGAAACAGAAGTTGATGCGGCGGTACTCGGAAAAATTCTTCTTTATTTATTCACGTTTATTTTCTCACTCATGCTAATTAGTAATTTACTCGTGAAAATCCTGCGCTTAGAAGGAGCGAAGGCGGCAGTATTTAAAAATAGCATCGTCCTTATGAACTCCGGAAACTACGGCTTGCCCGTAAGTCAGATGGTTTTTAGTACACAACCTCTTGGGACGGCGATTCAAATTATTACGATTGTCGTTCAAAACTTAACGACCTATACGTATGGTTTATACAATTTGATTGCAACTTCAAAAAAAGGGCTTGATATTTTACGTGATATTATTAAATTACCGATTGTTCATGCACTTATTTTAGGCTCGATTATGAATTATTTTGATATTCCGCTACCACAGTTTGTTAGTATTCCACTGAATCATGTAGCAGATTCCTTTATTGCGATTGCACTTATTACCTTAGGGGCACAGCTCGCGAAAATTAAAATGAAAACATTGTTTAATAAGATGCTGTATTTAAGCTGCTTTGGTCGTTTAATTTTAGGACCTGCTGTGGCAATGGTGCTCATTTATTTATTCCGATTTGACGGCATTGTGGCACAATCACTGCTCATTGCGAGCTCATTCCCGACATCACGAAATAGCTCCTCTCTTGCACTTGAATATGATGTAGAGCCTGATTTAGCAGCGCAAACAGTACTTGTAACAACGATTGTCAGCTGCTTGACCGTTACAATTGTGATTTATATGGCTCGTTTATTGTATCCAGTTTAAATTTGTATAATTGGTTATTGTGTAGTAAAATATGGCTAAATAATGAAAGGAGGCCGTTATTCGATGAAGAAAAAACTAGTATTCGTGTTGGCGGCGTGCATTCTTGTACTCACAGCATGTGGTCCAAACGATAACGAATCGAATGATGACCGAGACCGTAATTATTACGCATCAACAACTGTAAATGACAACGACAACTTATAATTTTTTATAATAGATGGGGCTGGGACATATGTGTTAAAATCACCTCTCCTATGAATAGAAGAAAAACCGGAATCGTGCTGTAGCGCGGTTCCGGTTTTTCGTTATGAACGTAAAAAAAAGAGAAGTAGCCAAAGCCACTTCTCTTTTATAGACGGATAATTGTCGGATTATCTAGTGTCTAGAAGTATTTGATTTCTTTATTTAGGTCGATTGAATTGATATCGATGCCTAAAGCTTTTGCAACACCTTCACCATAAGCTGGATCCGCTTTATGGCAGTGGATGATGTGGCGTTCTTTAATGAAGTCTTCTACGCCATTCATTTCTGCAGCAGTGTTGTTGAATAATTGTTGTTTTTGGTCGTCATTCATTAAGTTGAATAATTTACCTGGTTGCTCGAAGTAGTTACTATCATCTTCGCGGAAGTCATAGATGTCAGCAGGTCCATCAAGTTGTAATGCAGGGTCTTTGTATTCTGGTTGACCATGTAATGCACCGTAGCTGTTTGGATAGTAAGTGATTGCAGAACCACGGTTACCATCTGCACGACCTTGACCATCGCGGTGGTATACCATGAATGGACATTTTGGTGCGTTTACTGGAATTTGGTGATGGTTAACGCCTAAACGGTAACGTGTCGCATCTTGGTAGCCGAATAAACGAGCTTGTAGCATACGGTCAGGTGAGAATGAGATACCTGGTACAACGTTTGATGGTGCGAAAGCAGCTTGCTCAACATCAGCGAAGTAGTTTTCAGGGTTACGGTTTAATTCGAATTCACCAACTTCGATTAGTGGGTACTCAGATTTGTACCAAACTTTTGTTAAATCGAATGGGTTATCTTTATGGTTGCGCGCTTGTTCTTCTGTCATAACTTGGATGAACATTTTCCATTTAGGGAAGTCACCTTTTTCGATTGAATCGAATAAGTCACGTTGTGAAGATTCGCGGTCAGAAGCGATGATTGCACCAGCTTCTTCGTTTGTAAGGTTTTCGATACCTTGTTGTGTACGGAAGTGGAATTTCACATATACGCGTTCGTTTTCAGCGTTGATGAATGAATATGTGTGAGAACCGAATCCATGCATATGACGGTAACCATTTGGAATACCACGGTCAGACATAACGATTGTTACTTGGTGTAATGCTTCAGGTAACATTGTCCAGAAATCCCAGTTAGAATTTGCATTATGCATATTCGTTTTAGGGTCACGTTTTACAACGTGGTTTAAGTCTGGGAAGTGTAATGGGTCACGGAAGAAGAATACAGGTGTGTTGTTACCAACCATATCCCAGTTACCTTCTTCAGTGTAGAATTTTAATGCGAAACCGCGGATATCACGTTCAGCATCAGCAGCACCACGTTCACCAGCTACTGTAGAGAAACGCGCGAACATCTCTGTTTGTTTACCTACTTCAGAGAAGATTTTTGCTTTTGTATATTTTGTAATATCATTTGTAACAGTAAATGTACCGAATGCACCTGAACCTTTTGCATGCATACGACGTTCTGGAATTACTTCACGGTTAAAGTTTGCTAATTTTTCAATTAAGAATACGTCTTGTAATAAAACTGGTCCACGACGGCCAGCTGTTTGTGTATTATCATGTGATACGACTGGAGCGCCAGTGATTGTCGTTAACTTTTCATTGTTATTGTTCGTCATTCATATTGCCTCCCATATGTTTAATCATCTCTTCAATCATTACTATAACAGAAGTTATTTAGAATGAAAAGTAAATAATAATTATTATTGTTTAGAAATTATGATAGTTAATTGAAAAATGTGCAAATCGACATTTCTCCTTATTATAATAGGTCAACATTAATTTATACCCTTTTAATGTGCAAAAAAACATTTGAAATGATTAAAAATCGCTATTTTTCTTTTAAAATAAATTAAGTGATTTTCTCATTAACATCATAAAAATAGTGATAATAAGTGCTCTAATTGATAATTATTGTTTTTTTAAAGTTAAAAATCTAGAAGTATGCGAAAGGCAAATGTCCATTTGTGACAACTTCTTTACATGGATATAAAATACATATTTTTTGCGAGGAAGAAAGATTGTACAATCAACAACAGAGTGCACATTATTAAGACAGACTTATTTTAGGGAAGTGAAGATGTTGTTAGAACAAGTACGAATCTTTTTAGAACAATACACAGCGGAAAATAAACTAGCACAGTCGTATGTTGAAGAGCGTTTACAGCAATTCACAGCTGCAGGAGCTGTCGATTACACAATAGAAGAAATGGATTACGCGCTAAAGCTTGCATGGCGTAATAGTAACAAATGCATTGGTCGTCTTTTCTGGAAATCATTGCATACATTTGACCGACGACATTTAAAGACAGCACAAGAAATCTATGAGGCGTTACTGGCGCATATTGACTACGCGACAAATGGTGGGAAAATTCGTTCGACGATTTCAGTCTTTGATCCAAGTGTGCGCATTTGGAATCATCAGCTTATTCGTTATGCTGGTTATAAAACAGCAAATGAGATTATTGGAGATCCAGCCTCTGTTGAATTCACGCAGAAATGCCAAGAGCTTGGTTGGCAAGGTGCGGGTGGTCGTTTTGATGTTTTACCACTTGTTATACAAGTAGGGGATGCGGCACCCGTCGTTTTTGATATTCCAAAGACGCATATTTTAGAAGTAGAGCTACGCCACCCGACGCTTGAATGGTTCCGTGAGCTTGGCTTGAAATGGTATGCTGTACCGATGATTTCAGATATGAAGGTTGAAATTGGCGGATTAGATTTTGTATCCGTTCCGTTTAATGGCTGGTATATGGGCACAGAAATTGGTGCTCGAAATCTGGCCGATTCAGAACGCTACAATATGCTACCGATTATTGCAGAGAAGATGGGCCTTGATACGTCTAAAAATATGACGCTTTGGCAGGACTACGCACTTGTCGAATTAAATCGTGCGGTATTGTATTCATATAAGGAAGACGGCGTATCGATTGTCGACCATCATACGGCGGTTGAACAGTTTCTTCTATTTGAAAAACAGGAGCAACAGGCAGGGCGTGAGGTGACAGGCAACTGGGCGTGGCTTTTACCACCGATGTCCCCAGCGACAGCGGCGATTTATCATCGCCCGATGGACAATACAAAACATAAGCCGTTTTATCGTTATCAACAAGCACCTTATCAAAATAGGTAAAAAGATTCATTTTTAGGAACAAGGACCGAAAATATTTAAAAATGTGAAAAAATGGGTATAGTATTTTTTGCATATTATTAGTGAAAGTGAGGTTAGGAAGATGGGAGAATTACCGAAACTCATATCTGAATCTGAAGTAAAAAGGATTTTTCAATTTTTTCAAAATCAGATTGATCGACAAGCTATTGTTGTATCAGTTATTGCTTTGCGTCCAGTTGGCGAGACGCCATTTGAGAAGCTACAACAAATACTTCTTGAAACTGCACGCTCAAGTAACTTATATTTTTTACTATCAAAGGATGTAATAGGCATTGTATTATATGAAGCAACGCAAAAAGATGCGCAATTTTATTTGAAGCGTTTAGAACGAGATTTTCCACAACTAACGTGGCAAGCATCCATTTGTGAATTGCGCCAGAAAGTAGCAGATTTTCAATTCATTAAAGAGGAGCTAATAGAACAGCTACCGACAACTACAACTATCTTTGAAAAAAATATTAGTACGCGTTTTAGTCAGCGCAAAAAAATGAAGAAAAAAGTTAGCATTGTTGAAGCAAATGATGTAGCTCGTCATTTGCTTGAAAATGCCATTCATACGATTAAGCTTCCGAATGTGGAAATTGCGCTTCAGACATTTTCAGATGGAGAAGCTTTTTTGGCGTCTGATTGGTATCAATCAGAGCACGAACATATCGTGCTACTTAACGCAAAATTGCCACGAAAAAATGGTCTGCAAGTCGTCAGTGAACTACGTGATTTACCGAATGACCGGAAGTTTTCGATTTTCTTAATGTCTCGGTTACCTGCAGCTGAGGATCAAATTTCAGCGTATGAGCATGGCGTAGATGCCTACATAATACGCCCGTTTAATCTCGGCGTGTTAAGCGCGCAAGTTAAACAAAAATTAATGAAGAGGGCACATAAATGACAGGTGTTGTATGGCTTTCTTATGGCGTAGTGGCGGCATTTATTGTGCTAGTTTTGATTATGCTTTATGTATCAATTGATACGAAAAATTATCAAAAAAGACAGCAACAAATTAAAAGGGATGTGCAGGAACATACGGCCGCGTGCTATCGCTATTTTATTGAAGGAGACGATGACAGTTGCGTGATTGCTAATACGAATGAAGAATTTGAAGCAATTGAAGAAATTGTAGAAAGCTATATTGCTTATGTCGAAGATGAGGCCATTTTAACGCGTATTTATCAGTATATGGACACATATTATAGCGCAACATATCGACGACAGTTAGGCGGTAATGATACGACAAAGCGTATTAATGCGCTGTATCAAATTATGGATTTTCATATTATTTCACTCTTGCCAGAGGTAAAAGAAATGCTGCTGAAAAAGCATATTACGCTGAAGGAATGTTTTATTGGCCTAAAGATTGTTGCGACATTAGAGGAAGAGAGCACGTACAAATTTTACGTGCACCATAAATCAAAACTTGCCGCAAATCAAGTAACGATGATTGTGAATTGTATGACCGATGATAGAATTTACGATATTGTCGACCATGAGCATACGGATATCGAATGGCTGGTGGCAGCATTAAAGGTGATGGCGAAGCGCCAATTGGCGTATTCAAGTCTTGTTGTGCACGAGCTACTCCATCATGATGTGCAGATTGTGCGAGACGAAGCATTACAGGTGCTTAGTGCCATTGGGACCGAGAAATCATTGATGGATTTTGAAGAGTATTTTTACTCAGAAGATGCAGATAGCCGGATGCTGTTTGCGAAACTTGCATCCCAGTATAAGCTCGAAGATGTGTCTGCTTATTTAGTTGTGCTAGCGCAGGATAAGTCGTTTCTTGTACGTCAGGCTGCGATTCATGCGATTGCACAATATCCAAAGGGACAAGAGATGTTTGAGCGAATGCTTGAGACGATTGATGACGCGTATATGCATGATTCCATTCATACTTATCTGAAAGGAGGACATGAGCATGTGGCATTGGATTAATCTTTTTTTCCAAACGCTTATTTTAATTTATATGTTCATCGTTATTGGTGTCTATGTGATTATGCTGATTTTCTCGTTGATTGAACTTTATCGCGGGCGCAATATTTCACGTGAGTCGGTAGATGAGGAGCTACAGGATGTTGACTATGTTTATCCATTGTCGATACTCGTGCCAGCTTATAATGAAAGCATTAATATTATCAATACGGTCCAATCACTGCTGAGTAGTCGTTACCCCGAGTATGAAATCATCATTATAAATGATGGTTCAAAGGACGATACGTTAGAAGTAGCGATAACGCATTTTAAAATGAAAAAAGTACATCGTGTCATTCAAACAACCTTGCCATCGAAGGATGTGCGCGGTATTTATCAGTCAACGATTGATCCACGTATTTTAATGATTGATAAGGAAAACGGCGGAAAAGCAGATTCATTAAATAGTGGTATTAATTTATCAAAGTATCCGTACTTCTGCTCGATTGATGGCGATTGTATTTTAGGGGAAACATCGCTTGTACAAGTGATGGAGGCGTTTGTGAAGGACCCGAATGTCATTGCGGCAGGTGGTAATGTCAAAATTGCGAATGGCTCAGATATTCAAATGGGGACATTAATGCGTTATGGTATGTCGGATAAGCCGCTTGTGATGATGCAAGTTATCGAATATTTCCGTGCTTTTCTTATGGGGCGCATTACATTTAGTCGCTTCAATATGGTGTTTATTATTTCTGGCGCCTTTAGTATTTTCTCGAAAAAGGAAGTTGTCGAAGTAGGGGGTTACTTGCGGGATACAATCGGTGAGGATATGGAGCTTGTCGTGCGTCTACATCGCTTGATTCGCAAAAAACAAAAGTCTAAAAAAATTAAGTTTTTACCGTATCCAGTATGCTGGACAGAGGCTCCTGAAACGTATCAGCAGCTGAAGCGTCAGCGTAGTCGCTGGCATCAAGGGTTAATGGAAAGCTTATGGCGTAATAAACAAATTTTCGCAAATCCCAAATACGGTAAGCTAGGCTTTATCGCCTTTCCGTATTTCTTATTTATCGAATGCTTAGGACCGATTATCGAATTTGCGGGCTACTTATATGTGATTTTCGCCTTTTTCACAGGTGGTGTGTATTTAGAGTTTGCGTTGTTATTACTCTTATTATTCGTTATCAATGGCGCACTATTTTCGATGGTATCTGTCATTATGGAGTCATGGCTAATGAAGCGTTACATATCAGTAAAAGATATTTGGCGCTTATTCGTCTTAGCCATCACTGAAATCTTTTGGTATAAACCATGTACATTATGGTTCCGTCTACTCGGCTTGTGGAATTATGCTCGCGGTAAAAGTAGCTGGGGCGAAATGGTTCGAAAAGGCTTATAAGGGGATGCGACGATGAAAAAATTACTGATTATTTTTGGTGCGGCCATAGCGCTTTTACTTGTGATTTTTGGGGGCTGGCAATTGAAAAGTGACCAAAAACTCTCGATTGCGATTATCGATAAAACAGTTGCAACGACGGAGTATCAAGAGCATCAGGGGTTAAACTGGCTATTAAAAGCAGAGAAATATGTAAATGATAAGGGAGAACCGTATGCCCTAACAGATTACTTTGGCTATCATCCTGAGCAGGACCAGCCTGTAGGGAAACTCCCGACATCATATGACGATACGAATTTGATTTATATTGCAGATACATATGGTGTCTATGAGGAGAAGCAAGGACAGGCTAAGCCGAAAAAGCTCGATGGTGGGCTGACGATGGATGAATGGAATGCGGTTTTTAAACGTCTTGAAGATGATAAGGCGGTTACGCTTGTAACGGAATTTAATACACTCGCATCGCCAACAACGACCGAGGTACGTGAGCATATGAGCAGTGTACTTGGCATTCATTCGTCTGGCTGGATTGGCCGTCATTTTAATGAATTATCACTCGACAATCCGGATATGCCGAGTTGGTTAAAGAACGAAAAGAATTGGCCGTATAGTGGCGCTGGCTTTGTGCTTGTGAATGAGGAACAAGAGAAATACTTTATTCTCAAGGATGACAAGGATGTGGCTAGTAAACTTACGGTGAAGTACACCGAAGCGGGTCAAAAAGCATTTGATTTAACAGAGTCCGTCGCATTTAATGGCTGGTTTGATATTGTTGAAAGTGAATCAGCAGAAGCGACACTCGCAAACTTCCACTGGGATTTAACGGATTCAGGGAAGCAGTTAATGAAAGAACATGGTGTGCCAACAAAATTTGTCGCTGTTAATAAAATGACGATGAACAATGCGACAGCGTATTACTTTGCGGGGCAATTCAATGTAACACCGTCTGTGCCGAATTACTATCAATTCCTTGGTGTGGAGATATTGAATAGTTGGATTAGTCATTTTAGTAAGGAAACGGGCTTCTACTGGGATGCATATGTACCGATGATGAAAAAGGTACTCGCCCAAACGACCGCACAAAAAAATAAAAAGGTAGCGGCCCTCAAAAAACCAAAGGAAGTTCAATATGTGTCGCGCATTCATGACAATGATATGCAGGTGCAAGTGAATGGAAAATGGCAGTCAATGAAAATTCAAGGCGTCAATGTAGGGATGGGAAAACCCGGTACGTTCCCTGGACAGGCAGCGATTACGGAAAATGAATATTATAAATGGTTCCAAGATATTGGTAAGCTTGGCTCCAATACGATGCGTGTTTATACGGTGCAACCACCTGGGTTTTATAATGCATTGAAGCGTTATAACGAAGCACACGAACAAAAGCTTTATTTGTTGCATGGTACGTGGATTGATGAGGAACGAATTGTTCATAAGGGTAATGTCTTTGACAAGCAGGCGACAACGGAATTCCGTGATGAAATTCGCCACATCGTCGATATTCTTCATGGCAATGAAATGATTGCTTATAAAAAGGGGCATGCAACAGGGGCCTATACAGCCGATGTGTCAGAGTATGTCATCGGTTGGGTGCTTGGCATTGAGTGGGACCCAGTGATGGTGAAGTCAACGAATAAGAAAAACAAAGCAGTTGGCGACTATAAAGGCACATATGTATATACAAAGGGTGCATCGCCATTTGAACATTGGATTGCTGAAAATCTAGATTATGTCGCAAAATATGAAAAAGATAAGTATAACTGGGTTCGTCCACTAAGCTTCACAAACTGGGTGACGACAGATCTACTGGAGCATCCTGAGGAGCCTGATCCAGAGGAGGACTTAGTATCCGTCAATCCGAATGTTATTCATTTAAAAGGGGACGTAACGAAAACACAGCAATTCGCAAGCTATCATGTGTATCCGTATTATCCTGAATCGCTGAATTACCAATACAATGATTATATCGATTTTCGTGGCAAGAAAAATAACTACGCAGCGTATTTAAAGGATTTACATGCAGCACATGATATGCCGGTGTTAATCGCAGAGTTTGGGATTCCATCATCACGAGGAAAAACGCATAATAACGTCAATGGTTGGAATCAGGGGCATATGTCTGAAACACAACAAGGCGAGACACTCGTTCATTTATTCGAGGATATTTTACATGAGGATATGATGGGCGGCTTAATCTTTACCTGGCAGGATGAATGGTTTAAGCGGACGTGGAATACGATGGATTTAGATGACCCAGATCGTCGTCCATTTTGGTCAAATGCACAGACGAGTGAGCAGCAATTTGGCTTATTGAGCTTTGATGTATTAAAGGTGAAGGTCGATGGGGATGATCGTGACTGGGAAGGCGCAAAGACCATGTATGAGTCAAGTGGGCCAATCAAGTCACTCATGATGCAGCATGATGAGCGCTATGTGTATTATAAAATTCAAATGAGTGCTGATGCGAAGGGGTATCCGATGCTCATGCTTGATACGAAGCAGACGCAAGGTAATACAAAGATTAATAACTATAAGTTGAAAACTGAAAATGGACTCGAGTTTATCGCACCGTTAAAATCAGCGAAAAATGCTCGTCTACTTGTCGATACACAGTATGATATTTATGCACTGTATTACGGCAAATACGATCCAGAAAATATTACGTATCATCCTGAAAAAAATACAGGAAATTTTACGAAAATTAATTATGTACTAAGCAATGAATTAAACATCCCAACAACGAAAGAAAAAATCCCATTCGTTGGGTATGAAACGGGTAAATTACTTGAAGGCAATGCGAACCCTGAAGCAGAAGACTATAATTCTCTTGTCGATTTTAATATAAATGAAGAAGAGCATTTTATTGAACTACGTGTGCCGTGGTTGCTCATGAGTTTCTCAGACCCAAGTTTGAAGGAAGTAATTGGCGATATTGATAAGCCGGATTATATGGCACGTGAAAAGGTAGACGGCATTCACGTAGGTGTTGCCTTTATGAATGATGAGGACAAAGTTGTTCAAACGTTGCCAGCAAAAAAAGGCAATACGATTAGTCCGTTCAAACAATATACATGGGCAAACTGGGAGCAGCCGAACTCGATTTATCGTCTGAAGCCATCCTACTACATGGTACAGGATGCCTTTATGAAAAATGAACAAGCCTTTGTGAAATAACGAAATGAGGCTTTGACATACGTGTAAAAATCACCTCTCATAGGAGCATAAGAAAAACCGGAATCGCGCGGTGGCGCGGTTCCGGTTTTTCATTGCGAACGCTAAAAAAAGAACATGACGTGTTTTGCCCCAGTCTCATTTTTTTATGCACTGTCAGAAATCATTGATTGCTTCAAGGAGCGGGTTTTGGCTACGACATATTTCTAAATAAGTGCCAAACTACGTCTATTTTCGTACGTAAAAAGAGAGTTTTAATAAGCATCATGCAGAAAGCTGTCAACGAAAATTTTTATTTGCGATTTTTTCATAGATGTTTATTATTTTTAAGATATGAAAAAGGCCCGTTTTCGGTTGTTTTCGGCAAAAACAGGTGCTTTCAGGCTCTCCGAGGGTTGTTTTTGCACGAAAACTCGGATTTGATCAGTCTAGCATGTCATTTATTGAAACAAATCAAAAATGCGCCATGCAGCACGTTTTTTCTAAGTGAAAGAGAACCGTTAGAGGCCGAAAATAGACCCGAACTCGTGAAAAATGGGCTGAAAACGACCCTTCTTTGTCCGGTTTTGATAAGATGCTGTACAAAGTTATTGTACGTATCAACCGAAAAAAACATAATTATTTGATATGAAATGCTATTTGGACAAATGATTAGCGTTTCACTAGGTTCATAGACATAGCGCTGACACTTATTAAAAAATAAGTCGTATGCAAAAGACGCTTTCTAGCAGGATGTGGCTTTTTAAATAAATGATTCGAAATAAAAAATGGTGTGACATTTAAACGTCACACCGCATGTATTAATCATTTGTTACATACCGATCTTTCGCGCTCGCATAGGAGAAGAAGAATAAAATAATCGCAACGGCTAAGTAAACAAAGTTCGCGCTATGGAAGCCGCCAGCGTAATCATGTACGAAGCCGTATAATACCGGACCGGTTGCGGCTAATAAATAACCGATGGATTGCCCAAAGCCTGATAGCTCCGCTGCCTCGTAAGCGTTACGTGCACGAACAGAGAAGAACATCATACAAATACCAAACGATGCACCACCCGCAAGCCCTAGAAAAATCATCCACAACCATGTGAGGCTCGTCCATTCAAGTAAGAGACCACCAAAACCGATTAAATAAAACAGTGAAAACATCGCAACAAGTGGGCGCTGGTCGCGTGTACGGCCCGCTAAAATGGGAATAATAAAGGTCATCGGAATTTGTGAAAATTGTAGTACAGAGAACATTGCACCCGATGCACTCGCACTCATTCCTTGCTCGGTAAGCATTGCCGGAACCCATGCGACGGTCGTATAAAATAAAAATGACTGAAAGCCCATCGCGAAGGTCAAAGCCCATGTCAGGGGATATTGCCAAATTTTCTTTTTCGGTGGCTTACCTGAAAGATTGGCTGCATTTACATGATCCGTCTTTTTCGTTTGTGGTAGCCACACGATAATCGCAATAATGATAAAAACAAGCCAAATGGATAGCGTGCCTTGCCAGCCAAGTGCTGTGGTTGCGATTGGATAGCTTACACCTGCTGCTAGACTTGCTGTTACATTCATCGAAACGGTAAAAATGGCTGTCAGTAGCCCGATTTGAAGCGGGAAGCGAAGCTTAATGATGCTTGGCATCAATACATTACTAAATGCAATACCGATACCGATTAGCACTGTGCCGATGTAGAGCATCGTGCTACTGCCAAGCGAGCGTAAAATAACACCGATTGCTAAAATGAACATCGCAATAAATAAAGTGCGCTCGATGCCAATTCGGCGAGATACCTTTGGAACGATTGGTGAGACGACGGCAAATGCTAGAAGCGGAATCGTCGTAATGAAGCCTGCTATAACATTTGAAATATGTAGGTTATCACGTAAAATTTCGACAATTGGGCCGACTGATGTTATCGGGGAGCGCATCGTAAAGGAAATACAAACGATGCCTAGTACGAATAACCAGGTCGCCTTCGTCCATTTGCGTGAAGTTTCAAAATGTGATTGTTCCATATTCCTCCTCCTATTCCTGAATTGAACTAAGCGTAACAGGTTCGACAAGTAAAGTATAGAAACAAATTATTAGAGGATTACATAAGTTTTAATGTCAATTAAGTCTTGAAGTGAATTGTGTTTTATATTAGAATGAAACGAGTATTAAAAAGAATATTGCAATGCCTCATCCAGCAAAAAAGGTGAGGTAGAGGTCGCGAACGTTATTAGTATCATTTTCGAGATGAGAAAGCATTACTGACAAAATGAGAAAGGAACGTTTGCCGAAGTATTTCAAATGCTTTTATCATTTGAATGCTGGGGCTGTCGCTTAATAGGTGCAGAACTGTCACGTAACAACGTGTTGAGCTATCTTTAATCTAAGTTTGGTGGGACTACTGTATACATACAACCCATTTTAGAGAAAGTTCTAGAATGGGTTTTTTTATTCAGAAAAACCACTGTTAGACCTTGATACGCAATAGGAAAAGAGGAAATTTTTTATGAGCAACAATACAGAACAGCTCGAGTTGAGCCGTGGTCTTAAATCGCGCCATATCACGATGATTTCGCTTGGTGGTACGATTGGGACAGGTTTATTACTAGCAAGTGGGAACTCGATTGCACAGGCAGGTCCTGGTGGCGCACTTTTAGCTTATGCCTTAATTGGTGTGATGGTGTACTTCTTAATGACCGGTCTTGGTGAAATGTCGGCTTACATGCCAGTATCATCTACGAGCACATACGCAACACGTTTTATTGATCCATCACTTGGATTCGCATTAGGTTGGAACTATTGGTATAACTGGGCAGTAACAATCGCGGCAGAAGTAGCGGCCGTAGCACTTGTTATGAAATATTGGTTCCCAGATACACCTTCATATATTTGGAGTGCTGCATTCCTTATTATTATTTTCTTACTGAACTATTTATCAGTAAACACATTTGGTGAAAGTGAATATTGGTTTGCGTTTATTAAAGTCGCAACGATCATCATTTTCTTAATCGTATCATTCTTAATGATCTTTGGTATTATCGGTGGGAAAGCGCCGGTTGGCTTCACAAACTTCTTTGAAGGTGACGGTCCATTCCACGGTGGTTTCTTCGCAATACTAGGTATTTTCCTAGCAGCAGGGTTCTCATTCCAAGGGACAGAATTACTTGGTGCGACTGCTGGTGAAGCAAAAGATCCTGAAAAAACAATTCCAAAAGCCGTGAAATCTATTTTCTGGCGTATTTTATTATTCTATATTCTAGCGTTATTCGCGATTGGTTTATTATTACCTTACACAGACCCTCGCTTAGTGAATACTGATGACAATGTAGCGATTAGCCCATTCACATTAGTATTTGAAAATGCGGGTATTGCGTTTGCGGCAACATTAATGAATGCGGTTGTGTTAACAGCGATTTTATCAGCAGGTAACTCTGGCTTATACGCATCATCACGTACATTATGGCAGTTAGCAAAAGACGGCTTAGCGCCAAAAATCTTCTTAAAATTAAACCGTAAAGGCGTGCCAGTAGCTGCATTAGTATTAACGGTATTAGTAGCCTGCCTAGCGTTCCTAACATCATTCTTCGGCACAGGTGAAGTATATATGTGGTTATTATCTTCATCTGGTATGTGTGGCTTTATCGCTTGGATTGGGATGGCCGCAAGTCATTACCGCTTCCGTCGCGCATATATCGCACAAGGAAAAGATTTAAATGATTTACCATATCGTTCTGGCTGGTACCCATTTGGTCCGATTTTCGCCTTTATTTTATGTGCGATTATTTTAGTCGGCCAAGTTCAAGACTTTATGGGTGGCGACATCGACTGGGTAGGAATGACGGTTTCATACATTAGTGTACCGATTTTCTTACTATTATGGATTGGCTATAAAGTGAAACACAAAACAAAAGTATACAAACTACAAGATGTTGATTTAGAAACGGATCATCGTCAGTAGCTAAAAAAAAGAGTCGCATTGCGGCTCTTTTTTTGTTCGTAAAACGATATAAAACGAAAAACTTTTCATATCATAAAATTGACGTTATATACAAAAATGAGAAAAATGTTCGTGAAACAGCTAAAAAAACGTGCATGAGCAAAAGAATGTTAAGAAATTAGTTTATTTTCATAATATTCAAAATAAATAAAATTCTTAAACGTGTATTGATTTTAAGAAGTAGAGTGATATACTTTGTACATTATTTCTTTTAAATAATAAACAACTTACTCATATAATAGTGGGGATATGGCCCACGAGTTTCTACCAATTCGCCGTAAATGAATTGACTATGAGAGGCAATTATCCAAAACGTTTATTTCGTTTTATATTCGACTTAATACTCGATGTATATTGCCCTACTCGTAGAATTACGATTAGGGTAGTGTGCGTCGAGTTTTTTTATTTTAAAAAGTGAACATTCGAAGGGAGCCTTTCATCGTGAAAGCATTAGAACAAGCAATTTTAGCAAAAGGTAAAGTTTTATCAGAGGACGTATTAAAAGTGGATTCATTTTTAAATCACCAAATTGACCCAGCATTAATGCAAGCAATGGGCCAAGAATTTGCTGACTTATATAAAGATGCAGGCATTACAAGAATTTTAACATTAGAAGCATCAGGTATCGCACCAGCAGTAATGGCTGGCTTAGTCTTAGGCGTACCTGTTGTATTCGGCCGCAAACGTAAATCAGTTACATTACAAGACAATCTTTACACTGCGGATGTTTATTCATTCACAAAAAAAGTAACGAACACCATTTCAGTTTCTAAAGACTTTTTAGATAAAGAAGACACACTATTAATCATCGATGATTTCTTAGCGAACGGAGAAGCAGCGAAGGGCTTACTTGACGTTGCCAACCAAGCAGGGGCGAAGGTTGCCGGCATCGGAATCGTAATTGAAAAAGGATTCCAACCAGGTGGTAAAGCACTTCGCGAACAAGGATATCGCGTTGATTCATTAGCAATTGTTTCTTCATTGGAAAATGGCACAGTAACATTTGCTTAGGAGGCAATTAGGACAATGAACAAGGCAAAACTTGCGACATTAGGGATTCAACATTTACTTGCAATGTATGCGGGTGCGATTTTAGTACCGATGATTATCGGGGGCGCACTAGGCTTTAACGCCACGCAAATGACGTATTTAATTTCAATCGATATTCTGATGTGCGGCGTTGCGACATTACTTCAAGTAATGCGCGGTAAAGTATTCGGAATTGGGTTACCACTCGTTTTAGGTTGTACGTTTACAGCCGTTACACCGATCATCGGTATCGGCAATGAATTTGGCTTAGGCTCAATTTACGGTGCTGTTATCGCATCTGGTTTAATCGTTGTATTGATTTCAGGTTTCTTCGGAAAGTTAGTAAAATTTTTCCCACCAATCGTAACGGGCTCTGTTGTAACGATTATTGGGTTAACATTGATTCCAGTAGCATTTAATAATGCTGCCGGTGGTCAAGGTGCGAAAGACTTTGCATCAGCTGAAAATGTTATTTTAGCATTTACAACAATGCTTCTGATTGTGTTAATTTATCGCTTCTCTACAGGTTTTGTACGTTCAATTGCGATCTTAATTGGCTTAGTCGTTGGAACAGTCATTGCTTCATTTATGGGCAAAGTTGACTTTACGAATGTAGCAAATGCTTCATGGCTACATATGGTGAAGCCGTTCTACTTCGCGACACCAGAATTTAATCTTGTACCAATCTTAACGATGACGCTCGTCGCCATCGTGTCATTAGTCGAATCTACAGGCTCTTACTTTGCGCTTAGCAATATGACAAAAACACCAATCGACTCAAAAGCATTAGCACGCGGGTATCGCTCTGAAGGGTTAGCATCAATTATTGGTGGTATCTTTAACTCATTCCCGTACACAGCGTTTTCTCAAAATGTTGGTCTGATGCAAATGACAGGCGTAAAAAATCGCGCGGTTATCGTTGTGACAGGCGTTATGCTTGTAGCACTTGGCTTCTTACCAAAAATCGCTGCACTCGCAACAATCATTCCAACAGCTGTTCTAGGCGGGGCAATGATTGTCATGTTCGGGACGGTAATGTCACAAGGTGTTAAAATGCTAGCAGTTGCTATCGGTAAAAATGAAGGAAATGCGATGATCGTCGCTTGCTCATTAGGTATGGGTTTAGGCGTAACGGTTTTACCAGAAATATTCAAAGTTTTACCGAGTGTGCTTCAACTAATTACAAGTAACGGCATTGTAGCGGGTAGTTTAACGGCTATCATTTTAAATATTGTATTCAATATGATTCCTTGGAAAAGAGAATCATTATCTATGGAGGCGCAGCAGGAGTTAGATGCAGTGAATCCACGTAAACAATCAACAAAGTTCTCTGAAAAAGAGGCTTAACAGTATAGAAGAAAGAGACGAGGGAAAGAATTCCTTCGTCTCTTTTTTTATGGTATGATGATGAAAAATATTTTCTTTTTACAATTTTAACCTTTTATTAATGAACATGTTGTTTGTCGCTAGTTTCCGGGAATATAGTATATGAACACGAAATTTATTTTCATAAATTAGGAGGCGTTTTTTGATGTATGAAGATTTAAAAGGTAAGGTAGTAGCAATCACAGGTGGCTCAACAGGTCTAGGTCGTGCAATGGCACTTCGTTTTGCGAAAGAAGGTGCGAATGTCGCGATTAACTACTATAAAGACGAAGCAGAGGCGCAAGAAGTAAAGGCAGAGCTAGAATCTCATGGTGTCAAAGCCATTATCTTCGGTGGCGATGTACAAAAAGAAGAAGATGTTGTGAATTTCGTACAGACGACGATTAAAGAATTAGGGACACTTGATGTCATGGTGAATAATGCAGGAATCGAAAACCCTGTGCCATCACATGAGATGCCACTAGAGGACTGGAATCGCGTTATTGGAACGAATTTAACAGGGGCATTTTTAGGAAGTCGCGAAGCTATTAAATACTTCGTTGAACATGACATTAAAGGAAGCGTTATTAATATGTCATCGGTTCATGAAATGATTCCGTGGCCTTTATTTGTACACTATGCAGCATCAAAAGGCGGTATTAAGCTGATGACAGAGACCCTTGCACTTGAATATGCGCCAAAAGGCATTCGCGTAAACAGCATCGGGCCTGGTGCCATTGATACACCGATAAACGCGGAGAAATTTGCAGATCCAGAGCAGCGTGCAGATGTGGAGAGCATGGTGCCGATGGGCTTTATCGGCGAGCCAGAAGACGTTGCAAACTGTGCAGCTTTCCTAGCATCTGAGCAGGCGCGTTATGTAACGGGGATTACGTTATTTGTAGATGGTGGTATGACGAAATATCCGGACTTCCAAGCAGGTCGCGGTTAGATAGAAAGAGACTGGGACAAAACACGTCATGTTCCTTTTCTAGCGTTCGTAACGAAAAACCGAAATCACGCCACAGCGCGATTCCGGTTTTTTATGCTTCTAGGAACGGTTGTTTTTATACGTATGTCCCGTCTCTTTTTTTATTCAAAAGAATCTTTTTCCTGCTGCTCCCACATACGCTGCTGTTCTTCTTCAGCCACAACTTGTAAATCATAGGCATCAATCGTCAACAGCTCGTAGTCCGCGTTATGTTTATCGATATAAGTTTTTACAAGCTGCTTCACATATTTTGGTGAACCATCCTGCTCTTCATCATATAAAATTAAAAATGCATCTGAATGCAGGACGAAAAATTTATTTTTCTCAACAAATTGCCATGGTGCTTCATAAGGACGATTGGTAATTGCTGTTGTGAAATCAGCCTTTGCCATTATGTCATTATAATGAAGCTTTTTTTGCTCGTTCCAATTTTTTTCTTGGTCTAAAAACGGAATCATCACACCATATTGTAAGTTGGGAAACACTTCTTGAAGTTCCCATACAACCTCGACGACCCATGTTTCAACACCAAGTTGGCCGCTAACAAGCACCCATTCAAGCCCATCTTCTATTAATGGCAGCAATCGGTCCTTTAAAGCTTTTTTAATCACAGCCAATCCAGGATGTGAATCATTGAAAATACCTAGCTCCTGTGGTTTGTATCCTGTGACAGCTAATCGTTTAATCGCCATATTTTCACCTCGTTTAAATAAGCATATCACAGTGTAATAGCGAGAAAAACGAATGCAATCGACAACAATCATTTTCATTCAAAAAAGGCATATATTGTATGCCATATTGATATAGCGTAAAAGTGGCTGAGCATTGAAATTTTATGTGCATTGAACGATAATACAGTTGTATAACCGGTTACGACAATGCACGATAAAATTAATTTATTTGGAGGCGAAGGAATATGAAAGCAGCAGTATGGCATGGTGAGAAAGATATTCGCGTTGAAGAAAAGGAATTAAAAGCATTAAAGGATAATGAAGTAACT
Organism: Kurthia populi; assembly: GCF_042686175.1. Taxonomy (NCBI): domain Bacteria; kingdom Bacillati; phylum Bacillota; class Bacilli; order Caryophanales; family Caryophanaceae; genus Kurthia; species Kurthia populi. Next base: position 59,040 of record NZ_JBHUOR010000042.1, read on the forward strand.
GTACGTGTCGCATGGGCGGGTATTTGTGGCTCTGATTTACATGAATATCAGGAAGGGCCTGTATTCATTCCTGTGAACGAGCCAGATGAACTAACAGGTGAAGTAGCGCCAATTATTATGGGGCATGAGTTTTCAGGTGTTATCGAAAAAGTGGGGAAAAACGTTACGAACTATAAAGTAGGAGACCGTGTTGTTGTGAATCCAACAATTACCCACGGAAATAAACCAGAAGACGTAGATTGCTATGATGGCTTCAGCTTTATTGGCTTACATGGTGATGGAGGCTTTGCAGCATTTGCGAATGCACCTGAGCATAACATTTATAAATTGCCTGATACCTTATCATTACAAGATGCGGCACTTGTAGAACCAACTGCAGTAGCTGTGCAAGCAGTAAAAGAAGGAAATCTCTTATTTGGTGACAATGTGGCTGTATTTGGCGCAGGTCCAATTGGTTTATTAACGGTGATTGCCGCAAAAGCAGCAGGTGCAAGTAATATTATCGTCTTTGATTTATCAGAAACACGTTTACAAATGGCGAAAGAATTAGGTGCTACAGCCATTTTTAATTCTGCTGAGGTAGATCCGGTAGAAGCGGTAAAACAATATGCGCCAGCGGGTGTGGACGTCACTTTTGAAGTAGCAGGCGTTGCCCCAACATTCAAATCAGCGATTGAAGTGACGCGCCCTCGTGGAACAGTAGTGATTGTATCGATCTTTGCGCGTCCAATTGAATGGAATCCAATGCAATTAACAAATACAGGTGTGAAGTTGACTTCAACGATTGCCTACACGCCAACTTCATTCCAGCAAACGGTTGATTTAATGGGCACCGGCCAATTACAACCGCAAGGCATTATTACTTCACAAATTGAATTAGATGATATTGTTGAAAAAGGCTTTGAGGCATTAACGAACGATAAATCTCAGGCTAAAATTTTAGTGAAATTAAGCGGTGACATGTAAGCACCAGCAACTATAAGAAAAGAAGCTTGGACAAAACACGTCATTTTTCTTTTTTAGCGTTCGCAACGAAAAACCGGAACCGTGCTACAGTACGATTCCGGTTTTTCTTATGCTCATATAAACGGTTGTTTTTATACGTATGTCCCAGCCTCTTTTAATTTGTGAAAAGTTCTTCATATAGAAGGAACTCCGGTAATGTGAATGCAAATTCTTTAGTGCTTACATTGCCAGTCATTTTATAAAATGCATAGCCTTCAAATAATCGAGCTATAACTTCTTCTATAGAAAGTAAATACTTTCGATAATCCTCTGGAAGCTGTGTATTAGATGAAATTTGTTGTAATGTTTCCGATGCTTGTAGCTGTTCATAAAGCTGCTGTCTTTTATATGCATAGACCTCATCATGTTTTTGATGTAAATCAATGAGATGACCGTATTCATGGAAAAAGGCAAGCTTCATTTGCTCGGGACGGTCATATTTATAGTAAAGACCAATCGTTTGCGTCGCAGTATCAAAGAAGCCATTCGCACCTTTTAGCCCAGAATGAAGGGCTAATGATGGAATCTTGACGAAGGTTTTGAAGGATGCTGATAAAAATATACAGCAGTCCTCAATAATTGTTAAGAAATTCAATGCTTTTTCACGTGGCATATAAGCAATAGACCATGTAGTAATAAACGGTGTTAATCGTGAAAAATCATAATGTTGTTGTAGTATGGTGGGCATATCTTTTGGAGCTTCGTTTTTTTGTTGCTGCTTTAAAGCGGATGCAGCATGCTCGACTTCAGTAGAAAATGCAGCATCGTGATTATGTTGTGCATCCCGAATGACAAATGAAGTACGTCCAATTGTATAGAGTGTTTGCTGATCAATTTGTAGAAGCAACTTATTTGCACGTCCAGGTAGCAGTGTAATAACAGGAATCAATGTATCAAATAACTGAATGGCAATTGTCGCTTTTGTAAAAGGAAATACACAGCACTGCGCAATTCCTTCTATAAGTGTAGTTAAAAATCCCGTCATCTTTGTCGCATTGCCATCAATTGTTAATAGGGTAGCGCAGGCACTTTCTTCTATAGTATGTTGCTGTGGTAATGAAATGATAGAATTTTCGTATGAAAAGGGAGTTGTTTTAACGTTAAAACCCAATGAAATCACCTCTTTATCTATCATATAACAATGTTTTTTTCATTGGTGAAGAAAAAAATAAAAAAATCATAAAAAACTATTGCATAATTGTTTTTTATAACATATAATATTTCTTGTCTTGAAAAACATAAGACATAAAAAAATGATTGACACACGTTAATCAGATTTGTTATTATCTAATAGTTGCTTAACAACTTCTGAAAAAAACATTAAAAACTTTTTAAAAAAGTTGTTGACAAACAAAAAGATATAATGATATAATAAGTAAGTCGTTAAGATAACGGCAAACGAAATGAACCTTGAAAACTGAACAAGCAAGATGTAATCACAATAAATTCGGTTCAATTGAATCGAAAA
>NZ_JBHUOR010000043.1:0-55506 GCF_042686175.1 Kurthia populi
CATTTGCTTTGCTAGCGTTATCTTGCTTGATAACATTTTTTCGATTCAATTGAACCGAATTTATTGTGATTACATCTTGCTTGTTCAGTTTTCAAGGTTCATTTTAAGTCGCTTATTCAGCAACTCTTATATCTTATCACTTCAAGTTGTTTGTGTCAACAACTTTTTTTGAAAGATTTAAATTTTACTTTTGCCATCATTTTGACGACTTAATTATTATATCAACAAAATTTATTAAATGCAAGCATTTTTTATTTCGTTTCAAATTAAGTTGTTTTAACAACAAAACTAACTATACGCTTCTTTTTAAAAGCGGTCAACCTTTTTATTAAAATAATTTTTAGCAAAACCCTTTATACTAATAAAATCTTTTTAGTGCTATTTCAAACATCATTTTCCAATCTTTTATTCAAATAAAAATCCGAAACCATATACGGTTTCGGATTTCTTCATACTATTATAAACGATTTATTTTTCTTCTTTTGCTAATTGATCAATAACATTTTGAGCCATTTCTAAATAAAGTTGACCTGTCGAATGATTTCTAGCATAAACAGATGGTGCAAAATCTGCTTCAATAATATCTGGTTGACCTAGTGGAATTTGACCAAGTAATTGTGTACGTAATTCAGAAGCTAGCTTAGTACCGCCACCTTTACCAAATACGTATTCTTTTTCACCCGATACTTCTGATTGGAACCATGACATGTTTTCAACTACACCTAAAATATGATGTTGTGTTTTAATTGCCATTGCACCCGCACGTGCTGCAACGAATGCTGCTGTTGGATGTGGTGTTGTTACAACAATTTCATATGATTCAGGTAGCATTTGGTGAATATCAAGTGCCACATCACCTGTACCTGGAGGTAAGTCTAATAGTAAGTAATCTAAATCGCCCCACTCTACATCACGGAAGAACTGATCTAATACTTTACCTAACATTGGCCCGCGCCATACGACTGGTGCATTGTTTTCAACAAAGAATCCCATTGAAATCATTTTTACGCCAAAACGCTCTACCGGGAAAATGCGGTCATTTTCTACGCGAGGCATATCTTGCACGCCCATCATATCAGGAACACTAAATCCATAAATATCCGCATCAATTAGACCAACTTTTTTACCTAATCGCGCTAATGCTACAGCAAGGTTAACAGATACAGTTGATTTACCAACTCCACCTTTACCAGAAGCAATTGAGATAAATTGCGTTTTATTTATTGGAGATAATAAGTCTTGCGCCTCTGAGCGCGTTGCTGTTCCACGGAATTGTTCTAATACAGACGCATCTAATTCTGCAAAACGGATACCTACTGTTTTGAAACCCGCTTCTTTTAATTCATTTACAATATCCATTTGGAAAGTTAATTGTTCAGGTGTACCTAATTTTGCAATCGCAACCTTCACACTAACATGTTCTTTTTCTTCTTTAATGCTTACTTCAAGTACCCCATTTGTTTCAGCTAATGTTTTATGTAAAATGGGATCTGTAAAACCACCAAGTAATTCACGGACTTGTTGTTCATTAATCACAATCTAACACTCCTCATAATCTTGTTTATATCGAATCAAGTATAACATAATTGCCGAAAAAACCCTTCATACTTTGTCACGAGGTTGTTACGTACCAGCCATTCGAATTTTACATAAATGTAATTTTACAGAGACTCTTTTAGCGCTATATTATGTAGTGTACATATCTCATATAAAGAAAGGTTTTTTATGAATACTTCTAAACAACGTATTTTTGTTTTCGATAATGTAAAAGCGCTTCTCATTATACTTGTCGTATTAGGTCATGCAGCAGATTATTATACAGACCACTTTGAATCAATGCGTATTTTCTTTTTCTACATTTATTTATTTCACATGCCACTATTTATTTTCTTAGCAGGGCTATTTAGTAAATCGATTATTTTAAAAGATCCCTTCCGTATTGAAAAAATAGCAAACTTCCTTGTTCTCTATTTTATAATGGAATTTATTTTTTACTTATTAATTCATTATTGGTTAGGTCGAGAAAATTATGTATTTAATCCATTTGTAGAAAATAGCGTACCATGGTTCATGTTCGCAATGGCAGTTTGGTTATGCTTAGGACGCCTCTTACGGAATTTAAAAGCTTCCATTGTCATTCCCGCAAGCATCATTTTAGCATTAGCAATTGGCTATACAAATATTGGCGATGTATTAGTAGGCTCAAGAATCATTTCATTCTTTCCGTTTTTTATTATCGGTTATTATATAAAACCAAATGATTTAGCGAACTTTCTACAATCTCCAAAATTAAAAATCGTATCAGCTCTTTCTCTTGTATTAATCGCTATCACAATTTATTTAAATATCGATACATTATATGATATGCGTAATTTATTAAGTGGTCGGAATGCATATAGCCAGATTCGCATGGGTATCGATATTTCTGGATCAGGCGCAATTATGCGTTTGTTAACGATGGTCGTAACGACTTGTATGTCTATCGCTATTCTCTCATTGATGACTCAAAAGCATACTTGGTTTACTGTAATCGGCGAACGCTCACTTGCTATTTACTTTTTCCACAGGCCGCTACTATTTCTTTATCATCACTATCATGTAAATGATTTTTTAAAAGGCATTTTCCCGCATGCATGGCTATGGATTTATTTAGGAGTTTTTGCGCTCGTTGCAATCTTATTAGCAGGAAAACCATTTACCTTACTATTACAAAAAATAGAATTACGTGTAGAAAAAGTTTTAAAACGCCATAAAAAACGGAATCGCACTAAGCGATTCCGTTTTTTTATTCTTAAATTGGAACTTTCACAACAGCATCGCCTTCAACAACTGTTTTACCATGCTGATTTGTTACTGTTGTTAGTAGTTTTACAATATCTTTTTTAATGAATTCCGCAACTTCAACCTTAGCTGTTACGGTGTCGCCAATATAAACTGGGCGTGTAAATTTTAAATTTTGACCTAGATAAATTGTACCTTCACCAGGAAGCTTCATACCGATTGTTGTTGAAATTAACGAAGATACAAGCATCCCATGTGCAACGCGATCCTTAAAGATTGATGCTTCACCTGCAATTTTATTAATATGTATCGGATTTAAATCACCTGAAATACCTGCGAATTGATAAACATCAAATTCACTAATTGTTTTTGAAAATGTTGCTGTCGAACCAATATCAAATTTTACAACCATAAGTAATCCTCCAATAATCAAATTTAAAATATGTTTATCAAATCATAACTAATTTTGAGATAAAAGTAAATAATTAACATTAAAAGAAATAAGAAAAACCACTCCCATAAGAGAGTGGTTTTTGTATTCTGTAAACGAAAGATTAACGTTTTGAGAACTGAGGTGCACGACGAGCGCCGCGTAGACCTGGTTTTTTACGTTCTTTCATACGAGGGTCACGAGTAAGTAAACCTGCAGATTTAAGTGCTGGACGGAAATCAGGGTCAACTGTTAGTAACGCACGAGCGATACCGTGGCGGATAGCGCCAGCTTGACCTGTGAAACCACCACCGTTAACATTTACAAAAATGTCATAGCTTCCAAGAGTTTCAGTTGCTACTAATGGTTGTTTGATAATTTCGCGTAAAGTTTCGAATGGTACGTAGTTTTCAACTGCGCGATTGTTGATTACGATTTTGCCTTCGCCTGGTACTAAACGTACGCGGGCAGTAGAGCTTTTACGACGGCCTGTGCCGATATATTGAACTTGTGCCAAGATATTGTCCTCCTCTAATAATTATCCGCGAAGCGTATAAGCTTCTGGTTGTTGTGCAGCGTGTGGGTGTTCAGCGCCAGCATATACATGTAATTTTGTGAAAGTTTGACGACCTAAAGAGTTTTTAGGAAGCATGCCTTTTACAGCTAATTCAAGCATTTGTACAGGATATTTTTCTTTCATTTCGCCTGCAGTACGTTGTTTTAAACCGCCTGAGTATTGAGTGTGACGGTAATAAATTTTACCTTGTAATTTGTTACCTGTTAATTGGATTTTTTCAGCGTTGATGATGATTACATGATCACCTGTGTCAACGTTAGGTGTGAATGTTGGTTTATTTTTACCACGTAAAATAGCTGCTACTTCTGAAGCTAAGCGACCAAGAGTTTGGCCTTCAGCGTCAACAACATACCATTTACGTTCTACTTCGTGGCCTTTTGCCATGAATGTTGTACGCATCATTGTTAGTATCCTCCTACAATTTCAATATTAATTCTAATTCTATAAAATCTGTTCCAATTGTTTTCTTTATCCTCATAAGAAAAGATTCGGGGCTTATCTTGTGGGGTAATGAAAATACCATACATCATCTTATAACACTGAGCAACTTAAGTCAAGCATTTTCAAAAAAACACTAGGCGATGTTGTTCTAATTTGGATAATGTACTTTTTCTAGGTATAAACCTTGTGGCGCCGCTGTTTTACCAGCGGTCTTCCGATTCATCGATGCCACAATTTGTTCAATTTCTGCTGGTTCTCGCTTAGAAATTCCTACTTCCCACAAAGTTCCGGCAATAATTCTCACCATATTATACAAGAATCCATTTCCTCGAATAATCATGTGTAACTCTTCACCGTGCCATTCAAAGTCTAATGCCTCTACTGTACGAACTTTATCCTTCACTCCCGTGTTGGCAGCACAGAAGCAAGAAAAATCATGTGTGCCAATAATATACTGAGCAGCTTCTTTCATCCTTGCGATATCTGGTTTATGACCATTCGTTGCTGTCGTGTAATATCGACGGAATGGATTTAAAATTTTTTCACATGACCAAATATATCGATATTGCTTTCCGTGTACGCTGTAACGTGCGTGGAAATCCTCAGCAACCTCTTCTATTTCTAAAAAACGAATATCATGTGGTAGTTGGACATTTAGTGCTGTTACGTAACGATCTACAGGAATCGTTAATGTCGTATCAAAATGTAGCACCTGACCTAACGCATGTACGCGTGCATCTGTACGCCCACTTGCCGTCACATGAATCGTTTCTTTACTTTTATGCATTCTTGTTAATACTTTTTCGATTTCTTCTTGCACAGTACGCTGATTTGGTTGTACTTGATACCCAGCAAAATTTGTACCATCATATGAAATCGTTGCTTTCAAACGTCGCATATTGCCCTCCTAATTGCGTAAAAATACGAGTAATCCTGTTACTAGCACTAATACGACAAGTGCTAATGTATCTCGAAGATTCCATTTCAACTGACGATAACGCGTACGACCGTCGCCCCCGCGATATCCTCGTACTTCCATAGCTGTTGCTAAATCTTCTGCACGCTTAAAGGCACTAACAAAGAGTGGAACAAGTAAAGGCACCACCGCTTTAATACGGTCTTTAATCGGTCCAGAAGTCATATCCGATCCACGTGCCATCTGAGCCTTCATGATTTTATCGGTTTCATCCATTAGTGTTGGAATAAAGCGTAGCGCAATCGACATCATCAACGCCAGCTCATGCACAGGTAATTTTATTTTTTTAAACGGATTTAATAACATTTCCATACCATCTGTAATGGCAATCGGTGATGTTGTTAACGTTAAAATAGATGTCATAAACACTAATACAAGGAAACGAATTGAAATAAATATCCCTTGTCGTAGCCCCTCTTCATGAATCTCAATAAATTTCCAATCCACTAAAACGGCGCCACCTTTTGTGAAGAAGACATGAATAAACAATGTAAATACAAGTAGTATCATGACGGGCTTTAAGCCGTTGATTAAGTAACGTAATTTAATTTTCGATATAGTCATCACAAGAAATGTAAATGCTAATAGTACCGCATATGACCACACATTATTTGCTAAGAATACGGCAACAATAAAAATAAAAACAAATAATAACTTCGCACGCGGATCCATTTTGTGCACAATTGAATCTCCTGGTAAGAAGCGTCCAAAAATCATTTTACCCATTATTGCTCACGCTCCTTAACAGCCTTTGCAAGCGTTTCTGCGAGTTCTTCCTCTGTTAGACAAAGCTTTGGAAGAGAAAAGCCTAAACGTGCCTCTAAACGCTTCTGAAAACGAATAATATGTGGTACCTCCAAACGAAACTCAGCAAGTTTTGTTGCATCACTAAAAATTTCGAGTGGCTTTCCTGTTAATACACAGCGCCCATTATACATAATGGCAATGTGGTCTGCATAACGTGCTGCATCTTCCATGCTATGTGTTACGAGAATCATTGTTAAGTTTTGTTCTTTATACAATTTATAAAACAATTCCATGATTTCTTTTCGACCACGTGGATCAAGACCAGCAGTTGGCTCATCCAGTACAATGACATCTGGTTTCATTGCAAGTACACCTGCAATCGCCACACGACGCATTTGACCACCTGATAGATCGAATGGTGATTTTTCAAGCACTTCTTCTGGTAATCCAACAAGCTTGGACATTTTACGTGCTCGTTCCTCAGCTTCTTTTTCATCAACACCAAAATTCATTGGGCCAAACATAATATCCTTTAGCACCGTTTCTTCAAACAATTGATGCTCAGGAAATTGAAACACAATCCCAACTTTTTGACGAACGGGACGTAAATCTTTTGGTTTCTTTTTATATTCAATAATTGCACTACCAATTCGTACTGTACCTTCAGTAGGCTTCAACAATGCATTTAAATGCTGTAGAATGGTTGATTTTCCCGAACCTGTATGACCAATAATCGCTTGATAACTTCCACTAGGGATTAATAAATCAACATCAAATAACGCACGCTTTTCAAAAGGAGTGCCCACACCATAGCTATAACTTACTTTTTGAAGTTCGATATCCATATATCATTCACCAACTCTTCTTCTGTCATATAGCCACCTTCAAGTGTGACTCCCTGTTGCTGTAATAGCTTAACCATTTTAATTGGAAATGGTAAATCTAATCCTAATTTAACAAGTTCATCTCCTAAATCAAAAATTTGCTGTGGTGTTCCCTCTGCAAACTTTCGACCACCATTCATGAACAGTAAACGATCTGCAAGCATTGCTTCTTCCAAGTCGTGTGTAATTGATAATACTGTTAATCCAGTTTCTTCACGTAGCTTATGAACAGTATTTAAAACTTCTGCGCGCCCTTGCGGATCCAACATCGATGTTGCTTCATCTAAAATTAAAATACGTGGACGTAATGCCAAGGCACCTGCAATTGCGATACGTTGCTTTTGACCGCCGGATAAATGTTGTGGCTCATTATCTAAAAAATCCTCCATTTTCACTTGAGCTAATGCTTCGTGTACACGTTTCACCATTTCTTTATGCGGTACGCCATTATTTTCTAAAGCAAATGCCACATCATCTTGTACCGTTGCACCAACAAATTGATTATCGGGATTTTGGAACACCATCCCCATTTTTGAACGAATATCCCAAAGATTCTCTTCATTCATCGGTTGGTCTAGTACACTAACGCTTCCATGTTGTGGAAATAATAACCCATTAATAATACGTGCTAACGTGGACTTTCCAGAACCATTATGCCCAACAATAGCAATCCATTCCCCTTCATAAACTGTAAAGGAAACATCTTCTACTGCATTTTTCACTTCTGGCTGATCAGGTGTGTATGTAAATGCAATATTTTTTAGTGATAGTATTTCATCCATGTTGAAACTCCTCTCTTGCTCGACAATTCTCTACTCTACATTCTAACTGAGCTCACTATTTATAGCTATTCTATACAAAAAGAAACGACTTTGCCACAAGAGACAAAGTCGTTTAGGTGTCATATTTTAAAATAAATAAAAAAAGCGCGCACCCTATCCAGAGAAACGCGCAAAAATCGAAAGTCTCCTTATAGGTTGCTCAGACCTATAAGTGGATGGGGTGCGTAGAGCTAAACGAGACAGCCTCAACTGCTCATCATAACACTCAGCTTTTTATATTGTCGTATAAATCATTTTGGTTTTTAAAAAAAGAGGGTGCAAAGTTCATTTGATGCGAACAGTACACCCTCCACCGCATTAGTTAAGATTAAACTAATTCAATCACAACTACTGGTGCACCGTCACCACGACGTGGACCAACTTTCATAATGCGAGTATAACCGCCTTGACGGTCAGCGTAGCGTGGAGCTACATCATCAAATAACTTTTGAAGTGCGAAAACAGTTTGTTCGTTACCTTCAGCGTCAGTTGTAGTAGCTAACTCACGACGGATAAATGCTGCAGCTTGACGACGAGCGTGTAAGTCACCGCGTTTACCTAGAGTAATCATTTTTTCAACTACTGAACGTAATTCTTTTGCACGAGTTTCTGTTGTTTGGATGCGTTCGTTAACGATTAAGTCTGTTGCTAAATCGCGAAGCATCGCTTTACGTTGAGAACTTGTACGGCCAAGTTTTCTGTAACCCATGGATATTTCCCTCCTTTGTTCAATTACTGATCGTAAAATTTATATTATTTAAAAGTTATGCTTAGTCTTCTTCACGTAACCCTAAACCAAGCTCTTCTAACTTCGCTTTTACTTCTTCTAATGATTTACGTCCTAAGTTACGTACTTTCATCATATCGTCTTCAGACTTGTTAGCAAGTTCAAGAACAGTATTAATGCCAGCGCGTTTCAGACAGTTGTAAGAACGAACAGAAAGATCTAATTCCTCGATAGTCATCTCAAGAACTTTTTCTTTTTGGTCTTCTTCTTTTTCAACCATGATTTCAGCAGTTTGCGCTTCATCAGTTAAACCAACGAAGATGTTTAAGTGCTCGGTTAAAATTTTTGCTCCGAGCGAAATCGCCTCTTTAGGACCGATGCTGCCATCTGTCCATACATCAAGTGAAAGTTTGTCGAAGTCAGTCGATTGACCAACACGAGTATTTTCCACTGTGAAGTTGACGCGTGATACTGGAGTGTAAATAGAGTCGATCGGGATAACGCCGATAGGAAGATCCTCGCGTTTGTTTTGATCAGCTGGAGTGTATCCACGTCCACGTTGTGCATACATACGCATGCGAAGATGACCATTATTAGCAACAGTTGCAATGTATAGATCTGGGTTTAAAATTTCTACGTCACTGTCGTGAGTAATATCAGCGGCAGTAATCACTCCTGAGCCTTTGAAATCAATTTCAATGACTTTTTCTTCATCAGAGTAAATTTTTAAAGCTAGCTTTTTAAGATTCAAAATAATTGAAGCAACATCTTCTACGACACCCTCAATAGTAGAGAATTCGTGTAGTACGCCGTCAATTTGAATTGATGTAACAGCAGCTCCTGGTAAAGAAGACAGAAGGATACGACGTAGTGAATTTCCCAAAGTAGTTCCATAACCACGTTCAAGTGGCTCCACAACAAACTTGCCGTATTTTAAATCATCACTGATCTCAACGGTTTCAATCTTTGGTTTTTCAATTTCGATCATTCAATTTACCCTCCTTAATAAAACATCGAATGTATGGTATCAATCCATCATTTGTTTGTTAAAATCGAATGTCAATCAAATAAGATTGTCCTAATACAAAGTTAGTGCATATGATAGTTTAACTTAATTCTAGATTAAGTTGCAACTATTAATTATACACGACGACGTTTTGGTGGGCGGCAACCGTTATGAGGTACTGGAGTTACGTCTCTGATAGCTGTAACTTCTAAACCAGCTGATTGAAGTGCACGGATTGCAGCTTCACGGCCAGCACCAGGACCTTTAACAGTTACTTCAAGAGTTTTTAAACCATGTTCCATTGCAGTTTTAGCAGCAGCTTCTGAAGCCATTTGAGAAGCGAATGGAGTAGATTTACGTGAACCACGGAAACCTAGAGCACCAGCTGATGACCATGAAATTGCGTTACCTTGTACATCTGTAATAGTAACAATTGTGTTGTTGAAAGTAGAACGGATGTGAGCAATACCAGCTTCGATATTCTTTTTCACACGACGTTTACGAGATTGTTGTTTACGTGCCATTGTTATGCGTGACCTCCTTTACTTAATTATTTTTTCTTGTTCGCTACAGTTTTACGAGGACCTTTACGAGTACGAGCATTGTTCTTCGTATGTTGACCACGAACAGGTAAACCGCGACGGTGGCGGATACCACGTAATGAACCGATTTCCATTAGACGTTTGATATTAAGAGAGATTTCGCGACGTAAGTCACCCTCTACTTTATATGTGTCTAATTGTTCACGGATTTTGTTTAATTGATCTTCAGTTAGATCTTTAACACGGATGTTTTCGTCAACGCCAGCACCAGCTAATACTTGTTTAGCTGTAGCGTTACCGATACCGTAGATGTAAGTTAATGAAATTACAACGCGTTTTTCGCGTGGAATATCAACACCAGCAATACGTGCCATGTACGATGTGCACCTCCTTTATTATTATCCTTGTTTTTGTTTGTGTTTAGGATTTTCACAGATTACCATTACTTTACCACGTCGGCGAATAACTTTACATTTTTCGCAGATTGGTTTCACAGATGGTCTTACTTTCATCTTACCTAACCTCCTTAGTGGTCCGGAGTGCAAAAGATTATTTAAAACGGTATGTGATACGACCGCGAGTTAAGTCATATGGAGATAATTCAATTGTTACTTTATCTCCAGGAAGAATGCGGATAAAGTGCATACGGATTTTGCCACTCACGTGAGCAAGAACTGTATGTCCATTTTCTAATTCTACCTTAAACATCGCGTTTGGCAAAGTTTCAAGAACTGTGCCTTCGATTTCAATTACATCGTCTTTCGCCATCGAGCCTGTCTCCCTTCTATATGCAATGCAGGTTCTCATCGTTAAATTCAAACGAATTCAGCCAAGTGTTCTTGTGAAATACTCGTCTAACATATGTTTGGATTATATGAGAGATGTTCGAAAGACGTCTGGGTTCGATCTCACATCCCTGGAAAAAATCCCAGAATCAGTATCCATAATGTCAACGCGATCACTTGGAATGTATATCCTTGGATGAGATCTGTGCATACCTGTAATCTACAGATACTTTACACGAAACCCATTATACCCCTTCAGAATTAATATTGCATCAAGGACAAAGGGAATCCTTCGAACGATACAATAATTCATCAGTGCATAGACCGGGCACAATATGCTTTTGCAGCTCTCGAAATTTAAATTCCGTTTTGCTACCGCAGCACGTTTCCTTGCCGAGGCAGAGTTTCCTGCGCCCGAGACTCGGGTATTAGTTGCGGCTGCTCTTTAAAAGAGCGTCAACATCAGCAAAGACATCATTGATATCTTTCTGACCGTCAATATCTGTTAAAATTTGTTTTTTGTTATAAAAATCAAGCAATGGTTGAGATTGTTTGATGTTTACTTCTAGACGATTAGAAACCGTTTCTAGATTATCGTCTGCGCGTTGATAAAGTTCTCCTCCATCTTTGTCACATACGCCTTCAACTTTTGGTGGGTTGAAAACTAAGTGATAAGACGAGCCACATACTTTACAAATACGACGACCCGTTAAGCGTTTAATCAATTCATCTTGGTCTACCTTAATGTTAATCACGTCTTCAACTTTGCGTCCAAGATCTGCTAAGATTTGATCTAAAGCTTCAGCTTGTTCAATTGTACGTGGGAAACCATCTAGTAGGAATCCTTGATTGCAGTCAGGTTCAGCTAAGCGTTCACGAACGATACCAATCGTCACTTCATCAGGTACAAGAGCACCTTTATCGATGTAAGATTTCGCTTCTAAGCCAAGTTCTGTGCCATTTTTCATAGCGGCACGGAACATATCGCCTGTAGAGATATGAGGAATGTCGTACTTTTCAATAATTTTGTCTGCTTGAGTACCTTTACCGGCACCAGGAAGACCCATTAAAACGATATTCATACGGTAAATCCTCCAATATATAATTTATGGTTGTATCAGGAACATCCGAAAATGCCCCCAAGCCAACCAAAGTTATTTCATAAAACCTTTATAGTGTCGTTTAGTTAATTGTGATTCAAGTTGAGTCATTGTTTGAAGAGCTACGCCCACAACGATGATTAAACTTGTACCACCAATTTGTGCTGATTGTGGAAGACCCCCAATGTTAACGAATAAAATCGGTAACACAGCAACAATTGATAAGTAAATTGACCCTACAAACGTTAAGCGATATAACACACTTGTAAGATACGACTCTGTATTCTTCCCTGGACGAATCCCTGGAATATAAGCGCCTTGATTCTTCAAGTTATCTGCTACCTTCTCAGGATTCACTTGAACGAATGCATAGAAATATGCGAATGCAATAATCAATGCAACGTAGATTATCATACCAACAGGTTTTGAATAATCAAAAGTGTTCTGAATGAAAGTAGCAACCTCACCATCACCAAAGAAAGATGCAATTGTTCTAGGTGTTACGATAAATGCAACAGCGAAGATTACTGGGATAACCCCAGCTGCATTAACTTTAAGTGGTAGGTGGGATTTTTGCGCTCCACGAATATTGCCACCAGAACCTTTAGAGTATTGAATTGGAATTTTACGACTTGCACGTTCGAAGTAGATAACTCCAACAACAATAGCTAAAACAACTAAAGCAATAAGCGCAAATTTGACAATGTTAAGGAACAATTGATCCCCAGCATTTTCAAATTCTTGAGCATAGATTTGATTAACTGTATTTGGTAATGCTGCAACGATCCCCGCGAAGATGATAATGGAAATACCATTTCCCACACCTTTTTCAGTAATCTGTTCGCCTAACCACAATAGAAATGCTGTTCCAGCAGTTAACACAATGGCAATTGTAAGATAAGTTAGAAAACCTTCTTCACTAATCAACATACCGCTATACATACGGTTGAAACCATATGACATAGCGATAGATTGAATGAATGCTAGGACAATTGCAAAGTATCGTGTAAATCGAGCACTTTTCTTACGCCCAACTTCACCTTGTTTTGACCACTCAGTGAACTTTTTCACAACATCCATTTGTAACAGTTGAACGATGATTGATGCCGTAATATAAGGCATAATTCCCATCGCGAAAATAGAGAAGTTCTGGAGAGCTCCCCCACCAAACATATTAAGGAAACCGACTAAACTTTGTTCATCGGTTTGCTTTAATACATCTGCATCCACATTTGGTACCGGGATAAATGTTCCTATACGGAAAATCACCAACATCAAAAGTGTGAAAATGATCTTATTTCGGATATCTCTAACGCGGAATAGGTTAGCGATAGTCTGAAACATTAGATCACCTCAATGTTTCCGCCAGCAGCTTCAATAGCTTCTTTAGCAGAAGCAGAGAATTTGTGAGCTTTCACAGTAAGTTTAGTTGTAACAGAACCGTTACCTAAAACTTTAATACCTGATTTTTCATTGCTCACAACGCCAGTTTCAACAAGTAAAGCTGGTGTTACTTCTGTGCCATCTTCAAAACGATTTAAAGCGTCAAGATTCACGATAGCGAATTCTTTACGGTTAATGTTTGTGAAACCGCGTTTTGGTAAACGACGGAATAATGGATTTTGACCACCTTCGAAGCCAGGGCGTACGCCACCGCCTGAACGGGCTTTTTGACCTTTGTGACCGCGACCAGAAGTTTTACCGTTACCTGTTGCGATACCACGACCTACGCGGTTACGTACTTTACGTGAACCAGCAGCTGGTTGTAATTCATGAAGTTTCATTAGAGGCACCTCCTTATTGTAAGATAAAAGATTAATTTTCAGTAACAGTTACTAAGTGTGCTACTTTTGCAATTTGACCGCGAACAGCGACGTTGTCAGCATGTTCAACAGTTTGTTGCATTTTACGTAAACCTAGAGCTTCAAGAGTTTTCTTTTGGCCTGGTTTAGAACCGATTGGGCTTTTAGTAAGGGTAATCGCTAATTTGTTTGCCATTGTCAATTTCCCTCCCTTAACCTAAAAGTTCTTCTACTGATTTACCACGAAGTTTTGCAACTTCTTCAGCTTGTTTTAGTTCAGATAAACCTTGGATTGTAGCACGAACCATGTTGATTGGTGTGTTAGATCCTAAAGATTTAGATAAGATATCTGTAATACCAGCAAGTTCTAGTACGGCACGTACTGGACCACCAGCGATAACTCCTGTACCAGGAGAAGCAGGTTTAATCATGATGTTACCTGCACCGAATTTACCCATCACTAAGTGAGGAGTTGTACCACCTACACGTGGAACTTCGATTAAGTTTTTCTTCGCATCTTCTACAGCTTTGCGAATAGCATCAGGTACTTCTTGTGCTTTACCTGTACCAAAACCTACATGGCCATTGCGATCTCCGACAACAACTAATGCAGTAAAGCGGAAACGACGTCCACCTTTAACAACTTTAGCAACGCGGTTAATAGTAACTACGCGTTCTTCAAGTTCAAGACTGTTTGCGTCAATAATGTGACCCATTGAATGTGAACCTCCTTCTTATTAAAATTCTAAACCATTTTCACGTGCAGCTTCAGCTAAAGCTTGTACGCGTCCGTGATATAAGTAACCGCCACGGTCGAATACAACCGCTTTGATGTTTTTGTCAGCAGCTTTTTTAGCGATAGCTTCGCCAACTTTTGTAGCAGCTTCAGTGTTGCTTGTAGTACCTTCAAAACCAGTTTCCATAGTTGAAGCAGATACAAGTGTAACACCTTGAATATCGTCAATAAGTTGAGCGTAAATGTGTTTGTTTGAACGGTAAACGTTTAAACGTGGACGTTGAGTTGTACCAGAAACTTTAGCACGTACGCGAGCATGACGTTTTTTACGAACTTGATTTTTATCTTGTTTCGTAATCACTAAAGGTCACTCCTTTCTAATGCTTATGCAGCATTATTTACCTGTTTTACCTTCTTTACGACGAACGTATTCGCCTTCATAACGAATCCCTTTACCTTTGTAAGGTTCTGGAGGACGTACGTCACGGATGTTAGATGCTAGAGCACCAACTTGTTCTTTAGAAATACCTTTAACGATAACTTTTGTGTTAGCAGGTACTTCGATTTCGATACCTTCACCAGGAGTAAATTCTACTGGGTGAGAGTAACCAACGTTAAGAACTAATTTTTTACCTTGCAATTGAGCACGGTAACCTACACCGACAAGTTCTAAAGCTTTCTCGAAACCAGCAGATACGCCAGTTACCATGTTAGCTAAAAGAGCACGAGTTGTACCATGATTTGTACGGTGTTCTTTTGAGTCAGAAGGACGTACTACAGTAATTACGTTACCTTCTTGCTCGATTTTCATATCTTTGTGGAAAGCACGAACTAATTCGCCTTTCGGACCTTTAACAGTTGCTACGTTTTCAGCATCCACTGTAACTGTAACTCCTGCAGGCACCTCGATGATTTTTTTACCAATACGAGACATTTCTTATTGCACCTCCATTCTTTTGTTGCTAATTACCAAACGTAAGCTAGAACTTCGCCGCCAACTTTTTTAGCGCGAGCTTCTTTATCTGTAACTAAGCCTTGTGATGTTGAAACTAGAGCAATACCTAAGCCGTTAAGAACTTTTGGCACTTCTTCAGTTTTAGCATAAACACGTAGACCTGGTTTAGAGATACGTTTTAAACCTGTGATAACACGTTCGTTATTTTGACCATATTTTAAGAAAATACGGATAATACCTTGTTTATCATCTTCGATATACTCAACGTCACGTACGAAACCTTCACGTTTAAGAATCTCAGCGATTTCTTTTTTGATGTTAGAAGCTGGAAGCTCTAATTTTTCGTGACGTACCATGTTCGCATTACGGATGCGAGTAAGCATATCTGCAATTGGATCTGTCATAGTCATTACATTTTACCTCCTTCCCAATTTAGGGGATTACCAGCTGGCTTTTTTCACGCCAGGAATTTGTCCCTTGTAAGCAAGTTCACGGAAACAAATACGGCAAAGTTTAAATTTACGGTATACAGAGTGCGGACGACCACAGCGTTCGCAACGTGTGTATTCTTGAACATTAAATTTTTTAGCACGTTGTTGTTTAACAACCATTGATTTTTTAGCCACGTTCTAGCCCTCCTATCTTATTTTTGGAATGGCATACCGAATTGAGTTAACAACTCGCGAGCTTCTTCGTCAGAGTTCGCAGTAGTTACGATAACGATATCCATACCGCGTACTTTAGAAACTTTATCGAAATCGATTTCTGGGAAAATTAATTGTTCTTTAACACCTAGAGTGTAGTTACCGCGACCGTCGAATGCTTTTTTAGAAACACCGCGGAAGTCACGTACACGTGGAAGCGAAATAGAGATTAATTTGTCTAGGAAATCGTACATACGGTCACCACGAAGTGTAACTTTAGTACCGATTGGCATACCTTCACGAAGACGGAAACCAGCGATAGATTTCTTAGCTTTAGTAATAACTGGTTTTTGACCAGCGATTAATGTTAATTCTTCAACTGCTGCATCTAGTACTTTAGAGTTTTGAACAGCGTCACCAACACCCATGTTGATTACGATTTTTTCTACTTTAGGTACTTGCATAGTAGAAGTGTATTCAAACTTGCTCATTAGAGCAGATGATACTTCATTTGTATATTTTTCTTTTAGGCGGCTCATGTGTGTACCTCCCTTCTATTATTAAAAATTAGTCGATCACATTACCTGATTTTTTTGCTACACGAACTTTTTTGCCATCTTCAACTTTGAAACCTACGCGAGTCGGCTCGCCAGATTTAGGGTCGATTAGCATTACGTTCGATACGTGGATCGCTGCTTCTTGAGAAACGATACCACCTTGTGGATTAAGTTGGTTTGGTTTCACGTGTTTTTTAACGATGTTAACACCTTCAACTAACACGCGATCTTTTTTAGGGAACGCAGATAAGATAACACCTGTTTTGCCTTTATCTTTACCTGAGATAACCATTACTTTATCGCCTTTTTTAACGTGCATTATGTCGCACCTCCTTGTTGGCACTTCCTTGAAATTAAAGAACTTCCGGAGCTAATGAAACGATTTTCATGAAGTTGTCATCACGTAATTCACGTGCAACAGGTCCGAAAATACGAGTTCCGCGTGGTGATTTATCATCACGGATGATTACACATGCGTTTTCGTCAAATTTGATGTAAGTACCGTCTTTACGACGCACGCCTGATTTAGTACGTACGATAACAGCTTTTACTACTTCGCCTTTCTTGACAACGCCACCTGGTGTTGCTTTCTTAACTGTACAAACAATAACATCACCGATGTTAGCAGTTTTACGGCCAGAACCACCTAGTACTTTGATAGTTAATACTTCTTTAGCACCTGAGTTGTCGGCAACTTTTAAACGACTTTCTTGTTGAATCACTTAGGTTACCTCCCTTCGGATCTTTACTGAATAAATACCGAAATTTATTAGATAATAACCGCTTCTTCTACAACTTCAACTAAACGGAAACGTTTAGTAGCTGATAGCGGACGAGTTTCCATAATACGTACGATGTCTCCAACTTTTGCTGTGTTGTTTTCATCATGCGCTTTGAACTTTTTAGAGTATTTTACACGTTTACCGTAAAGTGAGTGTTTCTTGTATGTTTCAACAACTACTGTAATAGTTTTGTCCATTTTGTCAGAAACTACGCGGCCTGTGTAAACTTTGCGTTGATTACGCTCAGTCATGCTTGCAAACCTCCTTTATCAGTTTAATCTGCACTGATTTCTCTTTCACGAATAACAGTTTTCATACGCGCGATAGCTTTACGAACTTCACGAATACGAGCTGTGTTTTCTAATTGACCAGTCGCTAATTGGAAGCGAAGGTTGAAAAGCTCTTCTTTCAGTGATTTTACTTTGTCTTCAATTTCAACAGTTGCAAGTTCACGGATTTCATTAGCCTTCATTAGATTCACCACCAATTTCTTCACGTTTAACAATCTTACATTTTACTGGTAATTTGTGAGCTGCTAAACGTAGTGCTTCGCGGGCTACTTCTTCAGTAACTCCACCGATTTCGAACATTACACGACCTGGTTTTACAACTGCTACCCAACCTTCAGGAGCACCTTTACCAGAACCCATACGTACTTCTAGAGGCTTTTTAGTGTAAGGTTTGTGTGGGAAAATGTTAATCCATACTTTACCGCCACGTTTTGTATAACGAGTCATAGCAATACGTGCAGCCTCAATTTGACGGTTAGTAATCCAGCTTGCTGTTTGAGCTTGTAAACCGAATTCACCGAATGTTACTGTTGTGCCGCCTTTTGATTGACCACGCATTTTGCCACGGTGTACACGACGGTATTTAACGCGTTTTGGCAATAACATAATTATTTGCCTCCTTCCACAGAGTTCTTTTTAGTAGGAAGGACTTCACCACGGTAGATCCATACTTTAACACCTAATTTACCATAAGTAGTGTCAGCTTCAGCGTGAGCATAATCAATGTCAGCGCGAAGAGTATGAAGTGGAACAGTACCTTCACTATAATGTTCCGCACGAGCGATATCAGCGCCACCTAAACGACCAGATACTTGAGTTTTGATACCTTTAGCACCTGCACGCATAGTGCGTTGAATAGTTTGTTTTTGTGCACGACGGAATGATACACGGTTTTCTAATTGACGAGCGATATTTTCTGCTACTAAGCGAGCATCAAGATCTGCACGTTTGATTTCAACAATGTTGATGTGTACGCGTTTGCCAGTCATGTTGTTAAGAGCTTTACGAAGTGCTTCCACTTCTTGTCCGCCTTTACCAATTACCATACCTGGTTTAGCTGTACTAATCGTAATGTTAATACGATTTGCAGCGCGTTCAATTTCTACTTTAGAAACTGAAGCTTCTTTTAAAGTTTCTTCGATGAATTTACGTACTTTGATATCTTCGTGAAGTAATGTTGCGTAATCTTTTTCAGCGTACCAACGAGATTCCCAATCACGAATGACACCTACACGTAAACCAATTGGATGTACTTTTTGACCCACGTATTATCCCTCCTTCTTCTCAGATACCACGATTGTAATGTGGCTTGTACGTTTGTTAATTGCGCTAGCACGTCCTTGTGCGCGTGGACGGAAGCGTTTTAATGTTGCACCTTCGTCAACAAATACTTTAGAAACAACTAGGTTGTTTACATCTAAATCATAGTTGTGCTCTGCGTTAGCGATTGCTGAGTTTAAAACTTTCTCTACTACTGGAGATGCAGCTTTAGGTGTGTGTTTTAAAATAGCGATGGCTTCACCGACTTCTTTACCTCGGATTAAGTCTACTACTAGACGTACTTTACGAGGAGCAATGCGAACTGTGCGAGCGATAGCTTTAGCTTCTTGTTGCATTAGTGTTTACCTCCTCTCTTAATTAGCGTACTTTAGTTGATTTATCGTCTCCGCCGTGACCTTTGAATGTACGTGTTGGAGCGAACTCACCTAACTTGTGTCCTACCATATCTTCAGTTACGTATACAGGAACGTGTTTACGTCCGTCATACACAGCGATTGTTTCGCCGATGAAGTTCGGGAAGATTGTAGAGCGACGAGACCAAGTTTTAATAACTTGTTTCTTTTCAGAATTGTTTGATGCTTCAACCTTTTTCATAAGGTGGTCATCAATGAATGGTCCTTTTTTCAAGCTACGAGCCATTTCGGAACCTCCCTCCATGATTCAACTACGATTCGAATGAATCGTAGCTTAATCACATTATTTTTTACGAGAACGAATAATAAATTTATTAGATTTTGCTTTTTTGTTACGAGTTTTGTAACCAAGAGCTGGTTTACCCCATGGAGTCATTGGTGATTTACGACCAACTGGAGCTTTACCTTCACCACCACCGTGTGGGTGATCGTTAGGGTTCATTACAGAACCACGAACTGTTGGACGTTTACCCATCCAGCGTTTACGACCCGCTTTACCAATTTTGATAAGTTCGTGTTGTTCGTTACCAACTTCACCGATTGTTGCACGGCAAGCTGCTAAGATCATACGTACTTCACCAGATTGTAAGCGTACGATTACGTATTTGTCTTCTTTACCAAGTACTTGCGCAGAAGTACCTGCAGAACGTACAAGTTGACCGCCTTTACCAGGTTTTAACTCGATATTATGGATTGTAGTACCCATTGGAATGTTAGCAAGTGGTAATGTGTTACCAACTTTAATATCCGCATCTTCACCAGATACGATAGTCATGCCAACTACTAGACCTTTCGGAGCTAGGATGTAGCGTTTTTCACCATCAGCATAGTTAATTAATGCGATGTTTGCAGATCGGTTAGGATCGTATTCGATAGTAGCTACTTTACCTACGATACCATCTTTATTACGTTTGAAATCGATGATACGGTATTGTTTCTTGTGGCCACCACCATTATGACGAACAGTGATTTTACCCTGGTTGTTACGACCAGCTTTGCGTTTTTTAGCAGCTAATAAAGATTTTTCTGGTTTATTAGTTGTGATTTCAGCAAAGTCAGATGACGTCATGTTACGACGGCCATTTGTGGTTGGTTTGTACTTTTTAATCGCCATGTGTATTCCCTCCTTTATTAATTAAGAATGCAATCTATATTACATTTCGAATAATTCAATTTCGCCTTCAGCTAAAGTTACGATAGCTTTACGACGTTTGTTAGTTAAGCCAGTATAACGGCCAACGCGTTTCTTTTTACCTTTGTAGTTCATGATGTTGACTTTCTCAACT
Source organism: Kurthia populi (assembly GCF_042686175.1). Classification (NCBI taxonomy): domain Bacteria; kingdom Bacillati; phylum Bacillota; class Bacilli; order Caryophanales; family Caryophanaceae; genus Kurthia; species Kurthia populi. The sequence goes on from NZ_JBHUOR010000043.1 coordinate 20,564, forward strand.
TTAACACCAAAGATAGATTCAACAGCGTCTTTAACTTCTGTTTTGTTGGCACGAGTGTCAACTTCAAATGTGTATTTTTGTTCTGCCATTTGTTCTGAAGAGCGCTCAGTGATGACAGGACGTTTTAGTACTTCACGTGCTTCCATTAACCAAGCACCTCCTCAATTTTAGCTACAGCATCTTTAGTGATAACAACTTTGTTTGCAGATACTAGATCTAAAACGTTGATACCTTCAGCTGTTAGAACAGTTACGCCTGGGATGTTACGAGCAGATAATGCTACGTTTTCATTCACGTCAGCAGTAACGATAAGTGATTTAGTTGCTACTGATAAATCAGCAAGAACTTTCACGAAATCTTTAGTTTTTGGTGCATCTAGAGTTAGAGCATCAACAACTACGAAGTTTGTTTCAGCAACTTTGTTAGAAAGAGCTGATTTAAGTGCTAAGCGACGAACTTTTTTAGGAAGTTTGTATGCATAGCTACGTGGTGTTGGACCGAATACGATACCACCACCGCGCCATTGTGGAGAACGGATAGAACCTTGACGGGCACGGCCAGTACCTTTTTGACGCCATGGTTTACGACCACCACCAGAAACTTCTGAGCGACCTTTAGTTTTGTGTGTACCTTGACGTAGAGAAGCGCGTTGAGCGATTACTGCGTCGAAAAGTACAGATTCGTTTGGTTCGATTCCGAAGATAGCATCGTTTAATTCGATTTCACCTACAGAAGAACCTGTTTGACTAAGTACATTTACTTTTGTCATTCCTGTTTCCTCCTTTCTTCGGAAAATTAGTTAGCTTTAATACCAGATTTAACTGTGATTAACGCTTTTTTAGAACCAGGAACATTACCTTTAACTAGTAATAAGTTGCGTTCTGTATCAACTTTTACGATTTCTAAGTTTTGGATAGTTACAACGTTGCCACCCATTTGACCAGGTAAATTCTTTTGTTTGAATACGCGGTTTGGAGCAACTGGACCCATTGAACCAGGGCGACGGTGGTAACGAGAACCGTGGGCCATAGGACCACGTGATTGACCATGACGTTTAATAACACCTTGGAAACCTTTACCTTTAGTAACACCTGTTACATCTACTACATCGCCTTCTGCGAAAATTTCAACTTTGACTTCTTGACCAATCTCGTACTCAGCTAAGTCAGCATTGCGAATTTCGCGAATGAAGCGCTTAGGAGCAGTGTTTGCTTTAGCTACGTGTCCTTGTTCAGGTTTGTTAGATAATTTTTCTCGTTTATCTTCGAAACCGATTTGGATAGCTTCGTAACCATCTGTATCAACTGTTTTCTTTTGAAGAACTACGTTTGGAGTAGCTTCGATTACAGTTACAGGGATTAAATCACCGTTCTCAGCGAAGACTTGCGTCATACCGATTTTTCTACCTAAGATTCCTTTGGTCATGTGTCACACCTCCTGAAGATATTTAAAATTAATTTTATTTTTTACCATGCATTATAGTTTGATTTCGATATCAACGCCTGATGGTAAATCTAATTTCATTAACGCGTCAACAGTTTGTGGTGTTGGGTTAACGATATCGATTAGACGTTTATGCGTACGCATTTCGAATTGTTCACGTGAGTCTTTATATTTATGAACCGCACGTAAGATTGTGTAAACTGTTCTTTCAGTTGGTAGTGGAATCGGACCTGATACACCAGCACCTGAACGTTTTGCAGTTTCAACGATTTTTTCAGCAGATTGATCTAAAATTCTGTGATCATATGCTTTTAAACGAATACGAATCTTTTGTTTTGCCATTATTTTCCCTCCCTTTTCGCCTATTTCCTAGACAATTCTCCACGGAAATTTTCCAACCACGCGCCATGGCAATGCGGCCGGGTGTGTCGGTAACCTCCCGTTTCATCGCAGTCAAAGACCAACATTTATATTATACATAATCTACGTATCGAACGCAATAACTTTCTTTAAAAAAATTATTTACGCTATTCTATGTGGTTCTTTTCTTGAATTTGAATTTACGTCTGCTTTTTTAACGTTTTCTAGTATATAAAAAATTAGCGCAGAAGGCAACCTTTTACCCTTCGAAATTAAGAAAAACCATTTTTCTGTCAATTCAAGCACAAAAAAATGATTTTTCTTCTATATATAATATAGTTCCTATGAAAAGAACATAATTGCTACCCAGCCAGAAATTAATAGTGGAATATTGAAAATGAATAAAGTCGGAATACAGGTATCGCAAATATGATCATGCTGACCATCAACATTTAATCCAGCTGTGGGGCCCAACGTTGAATCAGAAGCTGGAGATCCTGCATCACCTAATGCTCCTGCCGTACCTATCAATGTAATAATTGCTGCAGCACTTAAACCAAAGCTTTCTGCTATTGGTACAAAAATAGATGCAATAATTGGAATAGTCGCAAATGAAGAACCAATTCCCATATCGATGAAAAATCCAATTAGTAACATTAGTAAAACAGCTAAAGCTTTATTATCACCAAGCATTGTTTCCGCAGCAGATACTAAACCGTCGACATCTCCTGTAGCTGTAACAACTGCTGCAAAACCACTTGATGCAACCATAACCATTCCGATAAAAGCCATTAAACGCATGCCATCTGTTAAAATACTATCGGCTTCTTTCCAACGAATAGCACCAGTAATATATAAAATCAATACACCAGTTAATGCGCCTAAAAACATTTGCCCTGTCTCTAATGGTACTAATGCCGGAATTTGTACTAACACTGTTGCAATTAATGCAATAACTGTTGAAATAATATTTTTTCTACTTACTTTAACGATAAGTTCACTTTCTACATTAATTTCTCGATATTTACGTGGTTTACGAAACGCAAAAAACGCAATGATCAATCCAATTAACATGCCGATTGCTGGAATTAACATCGGTCCATAAACATCAGTGCGAGAAATATCTAATCCTGCTGATGAAATATTATCTGCTACAATCCCTTGATAAACAAGCCCAAAACCAAATGGCAAACTCATATATGGTGTAATTAAACCAAATGCTAAAATACAAGCAATCAAACGACGATCAATTTCCAACATATTTAAAATTTTAATAATTGGGGGAATTAACAAAGGAATAAATGCAATATGAATAGGAATGATATTTTGTGAGGATACAGCCATTAATAATAAAACAATAAAGATAAGCGCCTTTACTAGAGCTGATTTTTGTGAATCTCCACTTCGTTTCACTACTTTTAAAATTGCTGATACTAGCAATTCAGATATCCCGGTTTTTGAAATTGCAACAGCTAGACCACCAAGCATCGCATAACTTAATGCTACCTCTGCCCCATCGCCTAAACCACCTATAAATGTCTCTAATGTTTTACTTAATGACATTCCCGAAGTTAAGCCACCAATAAGTGCCCCAATCGCTAATGAGAAAACCACATTAATGCGAAGAACACTTAATATTAGCATAACCAATACAGCAACAATGACTGCGTTCATCAATGTCACCTACTTTCTAATTTTTTGACTCATTCGCCATTATAATGAACGTAAGATTTCATGTCAATTTTCCGTAAAAAAAAAAGCATATGCAGCAAATGCTACATACGCTTTTTATAAGAAAGCTTATTAAATCAATCTAGTTAAAGAAAGAATTAAGCTTTTTCGATGTTAGAAACAACACCTGAACCAACTGTACGGCCGCCTTCACGGATTGAGAAACGAGTACCGTCTTCAATAGCGATTGGGTGGATAAGTTCGATGTTCATTTTAGTGTTATCGCCAGGCATTACCATTTCAGTACCTTCTGGTAACGTGATTACACCAGTTACGTCAGTAGTACGGAAGTAGAATTGTGGACGGTAGTTAGAGAAGAATGGAGTGTGACGGCCACCCTCTTCTTTTGATAACACGTAAACTTCAGCAGAGAATTTAGTGTGAGGTGTGATTGTACCTGGTTTAGCAAGTACTTGACCACGTTGGATATCTTCACGAGCAACACCACGTAATAAAGCACCGATGTTATCGCCAGCTTCAGCGTAATCTAATAATTTACGGAACATTTCAACACCTGTTACAGTTGTTTGAGCAGTTTCTTCAGTAATACCAACGATATCAACAACATCGCCGACTTTAACTTGACCACGTTCAACACGGCCAGTTGCTACTGTACCACGACCAGTGATAGAGAATACATCCTCTACTGGCATCATGAATGGTTTGTCAGTTTGACGTTCTGGAGTTGGAATGTAAGAATCTACAGCGTCCATTAATTCAACGATTGCATTTTCCCATTTTTCTTCGCCTTCTAAAGCTTTAAGAGCAGAACCTTTGATTACAGGAACATCATCGCCAGGGAAGCCGTATTCTGATAATAGGTCACGTACTTCCATTTCAACTAATTCAAGTAATTCTTCGTCGTCTACCATATCGCATTTGTTTAAGAATACTACGATGTAAGGTACACCTACGTTACGAGATAAAAGGATGTGTTCACGAGTTTGTGGCATTGGACCATCAGCAGCAGATACTACTAAGATCGCGCCATCCATTTGTGCAGCACCAGTGATCATGTTTTTAACGTAATCGGCGTGTCCTGGGCAGTCAACGTGAGCGTAGTGACGAGTGTCAGTTTCATATTCGATGTGAGAAGTGTTGATAGTGATACCGCGTTCTTTTTCTTCTGGAGCGTTATCGATATCAGCGTATGATTTAGCTTCCCCGCCTTGTTTTTTAGCAAGAACTGTAGCGATTGCAGCAGTTAAAGTTGTTTTACCATGGTCAACGTGTCCGATTGTACCAATGTTAGCATGCGTTTTAGAACGGTCGAATTTTTCTTTAGCCATTTTAAATGTGCCTCCTAGGGTTTTAAAAGTTTTATTAGTAATAAGATTTATAGATACATCTTTTAGAAGAACGGGCCCTGTTCTCCTGCTAAGATGTAGCTTACATGTTATTTATACTTGATATACCAAGAAATTTCAATTAAAAATTATTCAATTTAAAATTAACCTTGGTGTTTTTTGATGATTTCTTCTGAAACTGATTTTGGAACTTCTTCATAGTGATCAAATACCATTGAGAATGTACCGCGACCTTGAGTAGATGAACGTAAAGTTGTTGCATACCCAAACATTTCAGCAAGTGGAACCATTGCACGAACAACTTGAGCGTTACCGCGAGCTTCCATACCTTCTACACGTCCACGACGAGCAGTGATGTTACCCATGATATCACCAAGATATTCTTCTGGCATTACTACTTCTACTTTCATAACTGGTTCTAAAAGAACTGGGTTACAAGCTTGAGCAGCTTTTTTCACTGCTAGAGATGCAGCTACTTTAAACGCCATTTCATTTGAATCGACATCGTGGTAAGAACCATCGACTAATGTAGCTTTAACGTCGATTAGAGGGAATCCTGCTAATACACCGTTTGCTAATGAATCTTTAAGTCCTGCTTCTACAGCTGGGATGTATTCACGAGGAACTACACCACCAACGATAGCGTTAACGAACTCAAAGCCTTTTCCTTCTTCGTTTGGTTCGAATTCGATATGAACGTCACCATATTGACCACGACCACCAGATTGGCGAGCGAATTTACCTTGAACTTTAGCCGCTTGGCGGAAAGTTTCACGATAAGATACTTGAGGAGCACCTACGTTAGCTTCAACGTGGAATTCACGTTTCATACGGTCAACTAAGATATCTAAGTGAAGTTCACCCATACCTGAGATGATAGTTTCACCAGTTTCAACGTCAGTGTGAGCGCGGAAAGTTGGATCTTCTTCTTGAAGTTTTTGTAGTGCTTGACCCATTTTATCTTGGTCAGCTTTTGATTTAGGCTCAACAGATAGAGAAATAACTGGTTCTGGGAATTCCATTGATTCAAGGATAACTAAGCTATCTTCTGCACAAAGAGTATCACCAGTAGTTGTAGCTTTAAGACCTACTGCAGCAGCAATGTCGCCAGCGTAAACTTCAGAGATTTCTTCACGGCTGTTAGCGTGCATTTGTAGGATACGACCTACACGTTCACGTTTGCCTTTAGAAGAGTTTTGTACGTAAGAACCTGATTGAAGAACACCAGAGTACACACGGAAGAAAGTTAATTTACCAACATAAGGGTCAGTCATAACTTTGAACGCAAGTGCAGCAAATGGTTCATCATCAGAAGAGTGACGTACGATTTCTTCGTCGCCATCAACAGATGTACCTTTAATAGATTCAACATCTGTTGGAGCTGGTAGGTAATCAACTACTGCATCAAGCATTAATTGAACACCTTTGTTTTTGAACGCAGTACCACATACTACTGGGTAGAATTCTACTGATAAAGTAGCTTTACGGATAGCAGCTTTTAATTCTTCTTTAGTGATTTCTTCACCAGCGAAGTATTTTTCCATTAGATCTTCATCTAATTCAGCAACTGCTTCCACAAGTTTTTCGCGGTATTCGTCTGCTTGTTCTTTGTATTCAGCAGGAATTTCTTTAACTTCTGCGTTTGAACCGTCATCGCCTTCTTTGTAGAAAGTAGCGTTCATTTCTACTAAGTCAATGATAGCGTGGAACTCATCTTCAGCACCGATTGGTAATTGAATTGGGTGAGCGTTTGCTTCTAAACGTTCATGTAAAGTTCCTACAGAGTATAAGAAGTTCGCACCGATTTTATCCATTTTGTTAATGAATACGATACGTGGTACGCCGTAAGTTGTAGCTTGACGCCATACTGTTTCAGTTTGTGGTTCTACACCTGATTGAGCATCAAGTACAGTAACAGCACCATCAAGTACACGAAGAGAACGTTCAACTTCTACAGTGAAGTCTACGTGTCCTGGTGTATCAATGATGTTTACACGGTTGCCTTTCCATTGGGCTGTTGTAGCAGCAGAAGTGATAGTAATACCACGTTCTTGCTCTTGCTCCATCCAGTCCATTTGAGAAGCGCCTTCGTGAGTTTCACCGATTTTGTGAATCTTACCAGTGTAATAAAGGATACGCTCAGTTGTTGTTGTTTTACCAGCATCAATGTGAGCCATGATTCCGATATTACGAGTGTTCTCAAGTGAGAATTCTCTAGTCATGCGGAATTTCTCCTTCCATAATGGATGTATATTTTAGGATAAATCTTACCAGCGGTAGTGAGCGAATGCTTTGTTGGCTTCAGCCATTTTATGCATATCTTCACGTTTTTTAACTGACGCACCAGTGTTGTTAGAAGCGTCTAAAATTTCGTTAGCAAGACGTTCTTCCATAGTTTTTTCGCCGCGAAGACGAGAGTAGTTTACTAGGTAACGAAGACCTAAAGTAGTACGACGTTCTGGACGAACTTCTACTGGTACTTGATAGTTAGCACCACCGACACGGCGAGCACGTACTTCAAGAACTGGCATTACGTTTTCTAATGCAGCTTCGAATACTTCTACTGCATCTTTACCAGAACGTTCTTTAACTAAATCGAAAGCTCCGTATAAGATTTTTTGAGAAGTACCTTTTTTACCATCTACCATTAATTTGTTGACTAAACGAGTTACAAGTTTTGAATTATAAAGTGGATCTGGTAACACGTCACGTTTGGAAACAGGACCTTTACGAGGCATGTGTTTTCCTCCTTTCAAGTATAGCTACTTATTAGATTACATTATTTTTTTTCTTTTGGTTTTTTAGCACCGTATAATGAACGTGATTGCATACGTCCTTGTACAGCTGCAGTATCAAGAGCACCACGAACTACGTGATAACGTACCCCTGGTAAATCTTTTACACGTCCGCCACGGATAAGAACAACACTGTGTTCTTGTAAGTTATGGCCTTCACCAGGAATATAAGCGTTAACTTCGATTTGGTTAGTTAAACGTACACGAGCGTATTTACGTAACGCTGAGTTAGGTTTTTTAGGTGTCATTGTACCAACACGAGTACAAACACCACGTTTTTGTGGTGAGTTAACATCAGTTAAGCTTTTTGCAAAGCTGTTATAGCCTTTGTTTAAAGCTGGTGAATTAGATTTCTTACTTTTGGATTGACGAGGCTTACGTACTAATTGGTTAATTGTAGGCATCGATATGTCCTCCTCTCATTGCTTTCTTTAAATCCACACATCCAGGTGGTTCATTTTAAGTTAAAAACAAAAGTCTTTACGTGATCAGCGTAAAAACTACTAAAGCAGTACTTCAAGTTATGTTGGTGTTTTACATCAACGTCATTATCTCTACCAAGAGTCTGCTTGGTTATTTAATGCAACGGGAACACCAAAATTTGTGCCGTCGCACCGCATGCGTGGTTTATTCACCTGTTACATCTTAGAGCAACAACGTTTTGTTCCACGACCAGCAATGCTTGTCGTTACTGTTTGTAATTAACGTACATTGTTTTAATTTTTCCCTTAGACATTAAGCCCATGAAATGATAGACAATGAACTATCAACCTAAAATATATTATCATCTCAGAAGTTTATTGTCAACTAAATATAAAAAATCCCAACGAAAATTCGTTGGGATTTAATACAAAATCTATTATTCGGCTGAAGTTGTTGTTTCTGTAGCTGCACCAGTACCGGCAATTTCGATTTGACGGTAACGTTGCATACCTGTACCAGCTGGCACAAGTTTACCAAGAATAACGTTTTCTTTCAGACCAAGTAATTCATCACGTTTACCTTTGATAGCTGCATCCGTTAACACACGAGTTGTTTCTTGGAATGAAGCTGCAGATAAGAATGATTCAGTTTCAAGAGAAGCTTTTGTAATACCAAGGATAACTGGACGACATGTAGCTGGCGCTTTGTTACCTGACATTAAGATACTGCTGTTTGCTGTAGTGAATTGGTGAATATCCACTAATGAACCTGGTAGTAAGTCAGTGTCACCAGCTTCGATAATACGAACCTTACGTAACATTTGACGTACCATAACCTCGATGTGTTTATCACCGATTTCTACACCTTGCATACGGTATACTTTTTGAACTTCTTTTAATAGATACTCTTCTACAGTAGACACGTCAGTAACTTTGATTAATTGTTTTGGATCAATTGAACCTTCAGTTAATGATTGACCATGAGAAACTTGATCGCCCTCTTGTACTTTTAGACGTGCATTGTATGGAGCTGTATATTTACGAGATTCGATTGGGCTTTGAACCGTAATTTCTTTAAGACCTTCACGAATTTCTTCAATTTCAACAATTGTACCTGAAATTTCCGTAATAAGCGCTTGACCTTTTGGATTACGAGACTCGAAAATCTCTTGGATACGAGGTAAACCTTGAGTGATATCGGCACCGGCAACCCCACCTGTATGGAAAGTACGCATTGTTAACTGAGTACCTGGTTCCCCGATAGATTGAGCAGCGATGATACCAACTGCTTCACCCACTTCAACTTCATCACCTGTAGCTAAGTTCATACCATAACATTTTTTACATACGCCGTGTTTAGTATTACATGTAAACGCAGAACGAATTGTAACTGTTTCGATATTTGCTTCAGTGATTTTACGAGCTAATTCAGCTGTGATTAATTCGTTTGGATTTACGATAATTTCGTTTGTTTCCGGATGACGAATTGTTTTCTTAGCGTAACGACCAAGAACACGTTCTTCAAGGGCTTCGATTAATTCGTTGCCTTCTTTAAGAGCTGAAATTTCAAGACCTTTATCAGTACCACAATCGTCTTCACGGATGATGACATCTTGTGCAACATCAACAAGACGACGAGTAAGGTAACCTGAATCGGCTGTTTTAAGTGCTGTATCGGCAAGGCCTTTACGCGCACCATGGGTAGAGATAAAGTACTCTAATACCGTTAAGCCTTCACGGAATGAAGATTTGATTGGTAATTCGATGATACGACCAGCTGGGTTGGCCATCAGACCACGCATACCAGCAAGTTGAGTGAAGTTAGAAGCGTTACCACGCGCACCAGAGTCACTCATCATGAAGATTGGGTTAGTCGCTGGAAGAGATTTCATCAGTTTAGATTGGATAACATCCTTCGCGTCACTCCAGAATGAAATTACACGATCGTAACGTTCTTCTTCAGTGATTAAACCACGACGGAATTGTTTTTGTACTTTATCTACTTTAATTTGAGCTTCATGTAAAATTTCTTGTTTATCTGGTAATACGATGATATCTGAGATACCAATTGAGATACCAGCTTTAGTTGAATATTTGAAACCAAGGTTTTTCAATTCATCAAGCATTTTAGAAGTTTCTGTGATATGGTAGCGATCAAATACTTCTGCGATAACATTACCAAGATATTTTTTAGTGAATGGTTTAGAAGGCTCTTGCTCTGCTAAATATTCTTTCATATTTGTGTTAGTTGAAACGAAGAATTTATCTGATGTACCTACTTGTAAGTTATCAATAGTTGGTTCGTTAATGTATGGGAAATCAGCATATAAGATTTCGTTAAACAATACTTTACCAACAGAAGTAACTAACAATTTTTTATTTTGTTCTTCAGTAAATGTGTTGTTATTTAAAGAAGCTGCACGAATAGCAATACGAGTGTGTAAATGCACTTCGTTATTCGCGTAAGCAACATTTAGTTCTTCAGGATCTGAGAACACAGTACCTTCACCTACAGCGCCTTTACGCTCAAGAGTTAGATAATAGTTACCTAATACCATATCTTGAGATGGTGTAACAACTGGTTTACCATCTTTAGGGTTTAAGATATTTTGCGCTGCAAGCATTAATAAACGTGCTTCAGCTTGTGCTTCTGCAGAAAGAGGAACGTGGACGGCCATTTGGTCACCATCGAAATCGGCATTGTATGCAGTACATACTAATGGGTGTAAGCGAATTGCTTTACCTTCGATAAGTGTAGGCTCGAACGCTTGGATACCAAGACGGTGAAGTGTTGGTGCACGATTCAGTAATACTGGGTGCTCGCGCATGATGTCTTCTAAAACATCCCATACTTCTTCGTGTTGACGTTCGATTTTACGTTTAGCTGATTTAATATTATGAGCTAAACCGCGTTCAACTAATTCTTTCATTAAGAAAGGTTTGAATAGTTCGATTGCCATACCTTTTGGTAGACCACATTGGAACATTTTTAAAGATGGACCAACTACGATTACAGAACGACCAGAGTAATCGACACGTTTACCAAGTAAGTTTTGACGGAAACGACCTTGTTTACCTTTTAACATATGAGAAAGAGATTTTAATGGACGATTACCAGGACCTGTAACAGGACGACCACGACGACCATTATCGATTAATGCATCAACTGCTTCTTGTAACATACGTTTTTCATTTTGAACGATGATGCCAGGAGCACCAAGGTCTAATAAACGTTTTAAACGGTTGTTACGGTTGATAACACGACGATATAAATCATTTAAATCAGATGTTGCGAAACGGCCGCCATCTAGTTGTACCATTGGACGTAATTCTGGTGGAATTACAGGAAGTACATCTAAAATCATCCATTCAGGACGGTTGCCTGAATGGTGGAACGATTCAACAACTTCTAAACGCTTAATTGCACGTGTACGGCGTTGACCTTGTGCAGTTTTAAGCTCTTCTTTAAGTTCAATTGATTCTTTATCTAAATCGATTTCTTTCAATAAATCTTTGATTGCTTCTGCACCCATAGATGCTTTGAATGTTTTACCGAATTTTTCACGGTAAGCACGATATTCTTTTTCAGAAAGAAGTTGTTTCTTTTCTAAAGGAGTATCGCCTGATTCAATTACAACGTAAGAAGCGAAGTAAATTACTTCTTCAAGTGCGCGTGGAGACATATCTAAGATAAGTCCCATACGGCTTGGAATACCTTTGAAGTACCAAATGTGAGAAACAGGAGCAGCTAGCTCAATATGTCCCATACGTTCACGACGTACTTTTGCACGTGTTACTTCAACGCCACAGCGGTCACAAACTACACCTTTATAACGTACGCGTTTGTATTTACCACAGTGACACTCCCAGTCTTTTGTTGGACCAAAGATGCGTTCACAGAATAAACCATCTTTCTCTGGTTTTAATGTACGGTAGTTGATAGTTTCTGGTTTTTTAACCTCACCATATGACCACGAACGGATTTTATCTGGTGAAGCAAGACCAATTTTCATGTATTCAAAATTATTAACGTCTATCAAGGAGCCTACCTCCCTCTATTAATGAAGTCTTTTCGACTTATAAATAATTAGCTCGACGATTGATTATTAGCAAATAAAAGGGAATTAGGACAAGCCCATAAGAGGTCCTGTCCATGTCCCAAAAAAATTACAACTTAATTTTCAGAAGATACTTCGTCAGTTTCTTCTTTTTTAGAAGCGATGTTTAACGCGTCTGCTGATGGAACATCATCATCTTCGTCATCGCGTAGTTCTACTTCTTCATCATTAATGTTTAACATTTTCACGTCTAAACCTAATGATTGAAGTTCTTTAATTAATACTTTGAATGATTCTGGTACGCCTGGTTCTGGAACAGGTTCACCTTTAACGATTGCTTCGTATGTTTTCACACGGCCCACAACGTCATCAGATTTAACTGTTAAGATTTCTTGAAGTGTGTGCGCTGCACCATATGCTTCAAGAGCCCAAACTTCCATTTCACCGAAACGTTGACCACCAAATTGAGCTTTACCACCCAATGGTTGTTGTGTAACAAGTGAGTAAGGACCAGTTGAACGAGCGTGAAGTTTATCATCAACCATGTGCGCAAGTTTGATCATGTACATAACCCCTACTGATACGCGGTTATCGAATGCTTCACCTGAACGGCCATCATAAAGTGTTGTTTTACCATCACGGTTCATGCCTGCTTCTTCCATTGTACGCCATACGTCTTCATCTGAAGCACCATCGAATACAGGTGTAGCCATGTGCACGCCTAAGTAACGAGCGGCCATACCTAAGTGTAATTCAAGTACTTGACCGATATTCATACGAGATGGTACACCTAATGGGTTAAGCATGATGTCGACTGGAGTACCGTCTGGTAAGAATGGCATATCCTCTTCTGGTAAGATACGAGAGATAACCCCTTTGTTACCATGACGTCCGGCCATTTTATCCCCAACGCGGATTTTACGTTTTTGAACGATATAAACGCGTACCATTTGGTTTACGCCAGGAGATAATTCGTCGCCATCTTCGCGATGGAATACTTTAACGTCAAGTACAATACCACCAGAACCGTGAGGAACACGTAATGATGTATCGCGTACTTCGCGCGCTTTTTCACCGAAGATTGCATGTAATAGACGTTCTTCTGCAGTAAGCTCTGTTACACCTTTAGGAGTGACTTTACCTACTAAGATATCACCATCATTTACTTCTGCACCAATACGGATAATACCACGTTCGTCTAAGTTGCGAAGTGCTTCTTCACCAACGTTAGGAATATCGCGAGTGATTTCTTCAGGTCCAAGTTTTGTATCACGAGCTTCTGATTCATATTCTTCAATATGAACAGAAGTGTATACATCATTTTTAACTAAACGTTCGTTCATGATTACGGCATCTTCATAGTTATAACCATTCCAAGTCATGAATGCCACGACTACGTTACGGCCAAGTGCAAGTTCACCATTTTCCATTGACGGACCGTCAGCAAGGATATCACGAGGTTTCACGCGGTCACCTTCTTTAACTAATGGGCGTTGGTTAATTGATGTCCCGTGGTTAGAACGAGTGAATTTTTGTAATTTATAACGAACTAAATCACCTTTTACTTCTTTACCATCTACTTCTTCAATAGTACGAACTGAAATATAACGAGCTTCAACATGCTCAACGATACCATGGTATTTAGCTACGATTGCAGCACCAGAGTCACGAGCATTGACATGTTCCATACCAGTACCTACGAAAGGAGCTTCTGGGTTAAGAAGTGGAACAGCTTGACGTTGCATGTTGGCACCCATAAGAGCACGGTTTGAGTCATCGTTTTCTAAGAATGGGATACATGCTGTCGCAGCAGATACTACTTGTTTAGGAGATACGTCCATGTAATCAACAGTGTCACGTTTGAACACTGAGTTATCGCCACGGAAACGACCCACTACTTCTTCTTCAGTAAACGTACCATCTGCATTCAATGGTGAGTTTGCTTGAGCAACAACATAGTTATCTTCTTCGTCTGCTGTTAGATAATCGATATGTTCAGTAATTTTACCAGTTTCAGGGTCAACACGACGATATGGTGTTTCAATGAAACCAAATTTATTTACTTTTGCATATGATGATAGAGAGTTGATTAAACCAATGTTTGGACCCTCTGGAGTTTCGATTGGACACATACGGCCATAGTGAGAGTAGTGAACATCACGTACTTCGAAACCAGCACGTTCACGTGTTAAACCACCAGGTCCTAATGCAGAAAGACGACGTTTGTGCGTTAATTCTGCAAGAGGGTTTGTTTGGTCCATAAATTGTGATAATTGAGAACTACCAAAGAATTCTTTAATAGATGCAATTACTGGACGGATATTGATTAATTGTTGTGGAACAATTGCAGCAGTATCATTGATTGACATACGTTCACGTACAACACGTTCCATACGAGATAAACCGATACGGAATTGATTTTGTAGTAATTCACCTACTGAACGTAGACGACGGTTACCTAAGTGGTCGATGTCATCAGTATCGCCCACACCATGTAATAAGTTAAAGAAATAAGAAACAGATGCTACAACATCTGCTGGAGTAAGATGTTTTACTTCATCATCGATGTAAGCGTTACTGATTACTTTGATTTCTTTTTGAGACTCATCATTTGGTGCAAAGATTTTTACTTCTTGTACAAGAATGTCACCTTCGATAATACCGCCCACTTTTGAAAGTGTTTTAAAGTTTACGCCTTCTTCTAAGAATGGTGTAATGCGGTCTAATACACGACGGTCAATCACAGTTCCGCTTTCCGCTAAGATTTCTCCAGTATTTGGATCTACTAGCGTTTCAGCCAATGTTTGATTGAATAAGCGGTTCTTGATATGAAGTTTTTTATTCATTTTATAACGACCTACAGCTGCTAAATCGTAGCGTTTTGGGTCGAAGAAACGAGAATATAGTAAGTTTTTAGCTGACTCTACTGTAGGTGGTTCACCCGGACGTAGACGTTCATAGATTTCTAATAACGCTTTTTCAGTGCTATCAGTGTTATCTTTTTCTAAAGTATTACGTAAATATTCATTATCACCGACAAGTTCGATAATTTCTTGGTCAGATGCAAAGCCTAATGCACGTAATAATACCGTTGCAGGTAATTTACGTGTACGGTCGATACGAACGTAGACAACGTCTTTTGCGTCTGTTTCATATTCTAACCATGCGCCGCGGTTTGGAATAACTGTTGCGCCAAAGCCTTTTTTACCATTTTTATCTGTTTTATCGTGATAGTATACACTTGGTGATCGAACTAATTGGGAAACAATAACGCGTTCTGCGCCGTTGATAACAAAAGTACCTGTTTCTGTCATGAGTGGGAAATCACCCATGAAGACTTCTTGTTCTTTTACTTCTTCAGTTTCCTTATTATGAAGACGTACTTTTACGCGTAATGGTGCTGCGTAAGTAACGTCACGTTGTTTACATTCATCGACATCATATTTTGGTTCTCCAAGACTGTAGTCGACGAATTCTAGTGAAAGATTTCCTGTGAAGTCTTCAATCGGTGAAATGTCGTGGAACATTTCACGTAAGCCTTCCTCTAAAAACCACTCGTTAGAAGCGGTTTGAATCTCGATAAGATTCGGAAGTTCTAGCACCTCTTTAATACGCGCGAAGCTTCTACGCTGGCGGTGTTGTCCGTACTGAACTAGTTGACCTGTCAACTCATTCACCCCTCAATAAAGCGATATTAGGTCTTGTGAAATTGCAATTTTTCACAAGACAAAAAAGAAAACGAGCAATAATTCTCATTTTCGATTATTCAAACATAATTTTAAACCGAAAGCTCTTGACATTTTCATCAAATAGGCAGACGGCTTCAAATTAATATTTTTGCATTTTCTTATAATATCACAGCGTTTTTGTCAAGTCAATCTATAAATATTGACAATTATTTTTCAGAAAATAGCATAAATTATTTTATAGCTCTAATAATCCAATAACCTTTCTCTTTATGCACGACTGTGACGTCCTTAAACTGTGTTTGTAAATGATCTACTGTAGATGGTGCTCCCTGTTTCTTTTGAATAACAATCCACAGCTCTCCGTCTTCTGATAAGACTTCATAAGCCTGATCATAAATGCGGAAGATTGTTTGCTTACCAGCACGAATAGGAGGATTTGTCAGAACAGCAGCGACTTGATCTGTATCAACAGATGAAAGTGCATCACTCTCATAAATTCGTACATTTTGAACCCCGTTAAGCTCAGCATTTTTAATAGCCAAGTTTAATGCACGATCATTTACATCCATCATGTGAACAATACGCTCGGGGTAACTTTTTGCGATTGATAAGCCAATTGGACCATATCCACAGCCCACATCCAAAATATTTCCTTCAACTGACGGCAGTTCAAAACAATCGATTAAGACACGGGAGCCAAAATCTACTTCGCTTTTACTAAAAACGCCTGCGTCGGTTTCAAACGTAAAGGAAAATCCTCGAAGTCTAAAATCCCATCTACGTGGCTTACTCTCAACCTCAGGGTTTTTTGAATAATAATGATCTGACATTAGCATGCCCTCCATCACGTAAAATGAAGAAAAAGCTCGTCAAAATTGACGAGCTTTTCCAATAGGTTAGCAGAAATTATTTAACTTCTACAGATGCGCCAACTTCTTCAAGTTTAGCTTTGATTTCTTCAGCTTCAGCTGCAGCTACGCCTTCTTTAAGAGCTTTAGGAGCGTTATCTACTACTTCTTTAGCTTCTTTAAGACCTAAGCCAGTGATTTCACGTACTACTTTGATTACTTTGATTTTAGAATCGCCAGCAGATGTTAATACTACGTCAAATTCTGTTTTTTCTTCAGCAGCGCCTGCAACAGCACCAGCTGCAGCTACAGGAGCAGCAGCAGTTACGCCGAATTCTTCTTCGATTGCTTTTACTAAATCATTTAATTCTAAAACTGTCATCTCTTTGATTGCAGCTAAGATTTGTTCTTGGTTCATTATGAGTTCCTCCTATTATGGAATCTAATTTTTTATTTTTGTGCATCTTAAGATGCGGTGAAGATTAAGATGCGATTAAGCGCCTTGTTCTTCTTTTTGTTCTGCAACAGCTTTTGTTGCAAGCGCGAAGTTGCGCATTGGTGCTTGTAGAACTGATAAAAGCATTGATAGTAAACCTTCGCGTGATGGAAGTTCTGCTAGTGCTTTTACTTCTTCTAAAGTTGCGAAGTTGCCTTCGATTAAACCTGCTTTAATTTCTAAAGCTTCGTTTTCTTTAGCGAAGTTATTGATAATACGAGCTGGAGCAACTACATCTTCGTTAGAGAATGCGATTGCGTTTGGACCAGTAAGTACATCGTTAATCTCAGTGTGACCAACTTCTTCAGCAGCACGACGAACTAAAGTATTTTTGTACACTTTGAATTCAACGCCAGCTTCACGTAATTGTTTACGTAATTCAGTTACTTGTTGAACTGTTAAGCCGCGGTAGTCTACTACTACTACTGACGCTGCAGCTTTGAACTTGTCAGCGATTTCTTGAACAACAGTTTGTTTTGCTTCTACTGCTTTGCCCATTATTGACACCTCCTATAAGAATGAGTCATTTATACCGACAAAAGAAAAGCCCCTTATCAATGACAGACAAGAGGCAGAAATTCATCATCTAAATAGAGAATGATTCCTTTGCCCTCGGCAGGATAATTAAGCGGTACTAAGCCGCCCCTACTGTCTTTGGTACAAATGGATAATTCACAACAAAACTCATCTTATCAGATGAGTTTTAGTTTGTCAATCATTAAATTATTTTACAAGTGCTAGAGTATCAAGTTTAATTGATGGTCCCATAGTAGTTGTAACGTGTACTGATTTTAAGTAAACACCTTTTGCAGTAGCTGGTTTAGCTTTAACGATAACATCAACTAATGTTTGGATGTTTTCAGCTAATTTGTCAGCTTCAAATGATGCTTTACCTACTGGTGCGTGTACGATACCAGCTTTATCAGCACGGTACTCAACTTTACCAGCTTTGATTTCGTTAACTGCTTTAGTTACATCGAAAGTAACTGTACCAGTTTTAGGGTTTGGCATTAAACCTTTAGGACCTAATACACGACCAAGTTGACCAACTTGACCCATCATATCTGGTGTAGCAACGATAACGTCGAAATCGAACCAGCCATCTTTAATTTTTTGGATGTATTCAGCATCACCTGCGTAGTCTGCACCAGCAGCTTGAGCTTCTTTAAGTTTTTCACCTTTAGCGAATACTAAAACTTTTTGAGTTTTACCAGTACCGTTTGGAAGCACGATTGCGCCACGGATTTGTTGGTCGTTTTTACGAGTATCGATGTTTAGGTTGAAAGCTACTTCTACAGTTGCGTCGAAGTTTACTTTGCTTGTATTTTTAGCTAATTCAGCAGCTTCAGCTACAGAATAAACTTTAGTTTTGTCTACTAATTTTGCGGCATCTTGTAATTTTTTACCTTGTTTAGCCATTTTGAATTTCCTCCTTGATTGTGGTTATAGCGGGATTTCCCTCCCACGAATAAAGGTTGCGGGTGTTTCAAATATCGCTATAAGAAACATTCGCAACCTCCAAAAACAATACTTTTATCAAGTAATGAGTATTAGTCTTCTACGACAATACCCATGCTACGTGCAGTACCTTCTACCATTAACATAGCAGCTTCTACAGAACCTGCGTTTAAGTCTGGCATTTTAGTTTCAGCGATTTCGCGAACTTGGTCACGTTTCACTGTAGCTACTTTTTTCTTGTTTGGTTCACCAGAACCAGATTTAATACCTGCTGCTACTTTAAGTAATACTGCAGCTGGTGGAGTTTTTGTAATGAAAGTGAATGAACGATCTTCAAATACAGAAATCTCAACTGGAATGATTAAACCTGCTTGGTCTTGTGTACGAGCATTGAATTCTTTACAGAATCCCATGATGTTAACACCTGCTTGACCTAATGCAGGACCTACTGGTGGCGCTGGGTTTGCTTTACCAGCTTGAATTTGAAGTTTTACAACTTTAACAACTTTTTTAGCCACGAGACACACCTCCTTAAGTCCGTGATGTGGTAATTGGGTTGCCCCTCCCACTCAAATATCTGTCTGTCGGCTTATTTCCGATAACATTAAAAATTACTGTTAGTCGACTATAACTTAGTCATAGTCTGACCTAAAAAATAATAACACTTTTAATTATGCAAGGCAAGCATAATTAAACCAAATTAAACTTTTAGTACTTGATCGAAAGCTAATTCCATTGTTGTTTCGCGTCCGAACATATCTACTGTAACTTTAATTTTTTCTTCAGTAGCAAGGATTTCTTCTACTTTCCCTTGGAAATGAGCGAATGGTCCTTCTAATACTTCAACAAGATCACCTACAGCGAAATCAAGATCAACACTTTTCTCGCTTTCAGCCATTTTAGTTAAAATATGTTCTACTTCTTCAGGTAATAATGGAGTTGGTTTAACCCCACCACCTGAAGAGCCAATGAAACCTGTAACACCTGGTGTATTACGTACAACGTACCAAGCATCATCTGTCATGATTAGTTCAACTAATACATAACCAGGGAATGTTTTACGCATATATGTTTTTTTACGGCCATCTTTTACTTCTGTTTCTTCTTCTTCAGGAACGATGACACGGAAAATTTTATCTTGCATACCCATCGTTTCAATACGTTTTTCTAGGTTTAACTTTACTTTGTTCTCATAACCAGAGTAAGTATGAACGACATACCAATTTTTTTCCATAATTAACAGGACTAAATTGTCCTTTCCCTCCTTTTTTTAAAGGCAAATGAAAAAACCCGCTTTTACGGGCTCCTTCAAAAATATTAACATTTTTTCGCTTATAAATCCAAGTACATGCGGAATAATTTTGATATTCCTAAATCGACTAGCATAAAGAACACTGCCATAAAGAGTAATGTAGAAAGTACAACTAGTGTGTATTTGCTAAGCTCTTTACGTTTAGGCCAGCTAGTTTTACGCATTTCAGAAAAAACATTGCTGAAAAATTTTTTAAGCTTTCCCATCCAACCTAACCTCCGAATAAAAATAAAAATCTTTTATGATTAACGAAATTTATCTTGTTTGTTTGTGTAATGTATGTTCATTACAGTTCGAACAATATTTCTTTAATTCCATTCTTTTTGAGCTATCCTTTGGGGCAGGTAAATTATAATTACGAGCGCCGCATTTTTCGCAGCATAGCACAACTTTGTTTGCCATAATAAAAATCACCTTTCAGGCATTTGTCCTTATACAGACTATCATCTAATACCATAAGCTGTCAATAAAGCACATCGTGTCAGTTTGCAGTCAATTGTTGCTCAAGTTTACGTTTAATTCGTTGTAAGGCGTTGTCAATTGACTTCACATGGCGCTTTAATTGTTCAGAAATTTCTTGGTAACTACATCCATCAATATAAAGTGCTAGGACTTTTTGTTCAAAAGGACTTAATAACTCGTTGATACGCGATTCCATATCTAAAAATTGTTCTCGATGTACAATAAAATTTGCTGGGTCTTCACTGGCATCTGTTTGTAATAAATCCATTAATGTACTTGCTTGATCTTCATCCCCTACAGGTTTATCAAGTGATACATACGAATTTAACGGAATATGTTTTTGTCGAGTAGCTGTTTTAATTGCTGTAATAATTTGACGTGTAATACATAGTTCTGCAAATACTTTAAATGATGCTTGGTGCACATCACTAAAGTCACGCACAGCTTTAAATAAACCAATCATTCCTTCTTGAATGATATCTTCTTTATCTGCGCCAATTAAAAAATAAGATTTCACTTTAATTCTTACGAGCGGCTTATATTTTGTAATCAAAAAATCAAGTGCTTCACTATCGCCTTGCCTAGTGAATCCAACGAGTTCTTCATCGGTCATACTACTATACTGGTGCTGCAATTTACTTGTTATCACAAAATCACCCCAACTATTAATGTCCGTCTATTTCAAGCCACGACGCATATTTTCTAGCTTACTTTGTGTTTCAGCATCTAATTGAACTCGATTTGAAAACTTTCGTTGACGCGCATAGTCTTTATTAACTGTTTGCGTAATTTGCCGCTGTGATTCCCGAACTGCTGTAAACAATTCAGAAGCCGGCATGCGTAGTGCCCCATTCCCAAAAATAACACTTTGCTCTGCCATATCTGAAGTTGCAACAGTAATGCGTGTTAAGCGACCATATTTTTGGATTTTATCCATCGTCAACGCTTCAATACACTCATCTGCTGTTTCTTTTACACGTGTATAAATGATTTCTACATCATGTTGTTTTTCTTTTGTAGCAACGCCTGGGACTTGATACGCATCAAACACAACAATAATCTTATATTGTGAATACGCTTGATATTCAGCTAATAGCTCAATTAATCGATCGCGTGCGTCAATTAGTTGATGCTTATCTTTTAACTGTTTCAATTCGCCCCAGTCACCAATCATGTTATAGCCATCTACGATCAAAATGTCCTTCATAAGCATCCCTCACTTATAGTTCGTGACGTTTACGGTACACTTCATACATCAAAAGCGATGCCGCTACAGATGCATTTAAAGATGTAACATGGCCAACCATCGGTAAATTATAAAGGAAATCACATTTTTCTTTTAGAATACGGCTCATACCTTTACCTTCACTGCCAATAATAACAGCTAATGGTAATGTAGCATCCATGCGACGGTAATCTTGTGAACCTTTCGCATCTGTACCCGCAATCCAAACGCCTCGTTCTTTTAACTCATCAACTGTTTGCGATAAGTTATTAACACGTACCGTTGGAATGTATTCAATTGCACCTGTTGAAGATTTTGCAACAACAGCAGTTAATGATACAGAACGACGTTTCGGAATAATAATACCGTGTGCTCCAACTGCATCAGCTGTACGCATAATTGAACCTAAGTTATGTGGGTCTTCTAATTCATCTAAAATCATGATGAACGGGTCTTCGCCACGCTCTTCAGCAATTTTGAATATATCATCTAATTCTGCATAGTTATATGCTGCAACTGACGCAACAACACCTTGATGATTTTCGGAAGATAAGTTATCAATTTTTTGCTTCGGTACGAATTGAACAACAATACGACGTTCACTCGCCATATCTAAAAGTTCTTTAATACCGTTCTTTTTAACGCCTTCAGCAATCCAAATTTTATTGATATCGCGTGTTGAACGAAGTGCTTCCAAGACGGGGTTTTTACCAGCAATCATTTCTTTTGAATGATCTCCTTCTTGTTCTACTTCTAGTACATTTTCTGTTTTTTGTTCACGCGCAGGACGGCGGTCACGGTCATATCTACGTCCGTCGCGGTCCTGTTTGCGGCCATTTTTATAATCTCGTTCATATTTCATTATTTTGACACCTCATTTTTTTCTTCGACTGTGTCGATTGCATACTGAATAATACTGTCTACGCGTTCTTGTTGACCTAGTAAATATAAATAACCAATAACTGCTTCAAAAGCGGAGCTATAGTTGTAAGTTTGTACATCTGTATTTTTTGGCACGGAACCAGATTTTGCATTGCGGCCACGGCGTAGCACCGCAAGCTCCTCTTCCGTAAAATAGTTTTCAGCCTTCATTTTAAGAACGACCATTGCTTGTGCTTTTGCAGAAACATAATGCGTTGCTTCACGGTGCAACACTTTTGGCTTCACACGACCTGAGCGTAATAAGTGCTCACGAATAGCGATTTCTAAAACCGCATCTCCCATATAAGCTAAAGCTAGTGCATTTATTTGTTTAACATCTGCATCTCGAAGTTCTCCCACTTCTCTTAACCTCGTTTCCATCGTACGCCTTGGCGTGTATCTTCTAAGATAATATTCATATCTTTTAATTGGTCACGAATTTCATCAGAACGTGCGAAATTGCGATCTTTACGTGCTTGTTGACGTTCCGCAATCAATGCATCAATTTCTTCGTCTAATAATTCTTCTTTAACATTTAAAATAATACCCAATACGCCTGCTAACTCATCTAATACATTGATTAAAGCTTTAAGCGTTTCTTCGTTTGTATTATCTTCGTTTAAATATTTATTTACGGCTGTTGATAATGCAAATAATGTTGCGATAGCATTGGCTGTATTAAAATCATCATCCATTGCTGATGTAAAGTTTTGACGTTCTGCTTCAATTGTTTCAAATATCGCTTCATTTTTCTCTGCTAAATTTGCTGTGCTTTCTAAACGGTGCACTAAATTTTTACGAGATGTCCGTAGACGATCCAGTCCATTTTGTGCAGCTTCTACTAAATCTTGTGCAAAGTTGATTGGGTGACGATAATGAACAGAAAGCATGAAGAAACGTAACACTTGTGGATCGATTTGTTGAATAATATCATGTACAAGAATGAAGTTACCAAGTGATTTTGACATTTTTTCATTATCGATATTAATATAACCATTATGCATCCAATAGTTTGCAAATTGTTTCTCTGTATATGCTTCTGATTGTGCAATTTCATTTTCATGATGTGGGAAAGTTAAATCTTGTCCACCCGCATGAATATCGATTGTATCACCAAAATGTTCATGAACCATAACAGAACATTCAATATGCCACCCCGGGCGACCTTCTCCCCATGGGCTTTCCCAGAAAATCTCGCCTGGTTTTGCAGCTTTCCATAATGCGAAATCAAGTGCATCTTCTTTTTTCTCACCTGTTTCAATACGAGCACCAATTTTTAAATCATCTACTGATTGATGAGATAATTTACCGTAGCCTTTAAATTTACGTGTACGGTAATAGACATCACCTTGTGATTCATAAGCAAAGCCTTTTTCTACTAGTACAGCAATAAAGTTAATAATAGCATCCATATGTTCTGTAACACGAGGATGCGAATCAGCTTTTTGGCAACCTAACGCTGTAATGTCTTCAAAGTACGCATTAATAAAACGTTCTGTTAGTTCCGGTACTTCCTCACCTAGTTCATTTGCTGCTTTAATAATTTTATCATCTACATCTGTGAAGTTAGATACATAATCAACCTTAAATCCACGGTAAGTTAAATAGCGACGTACTGTATCGTAAACGATTACCGGACGTGCATTCCCAATGTGAATGTAGTTATAAACAGTTGGTCCGCAGACATACATGCGTACCTTTCCTTCTTCAATCGGCACAAAGTTTTCTTTTTCACGAGTTAATGAGTTAAAAATTTGAATAGCCATGAGCGATCATCTCTCCTTTAAATAAACATCGTTTCTATACGTTGATCCAGCGATAATCGTATTGTTCTCATTCCCTTACGATTAAAACATAATCACGAAAAAAAGCGTCCCTATCTACTAAATAGACAGAGACGCTGTATGCGCGGTTCCACTCTGATTGGAAAAAACTTTCCCACTCGTAGTCTATTAACGGTGACGAACCGGTCATGCCTACTAACATTTCAACATAACACTCAGAGGTGCATTTCTGCGATGTCTCAACTCAAGTCACTCTCAGCCAGTGGTGACTCTCTCTTTAGAGCATACAACGCATACTTTTCCTCTTCAACGTTTTGAACTGGATAGATTTATTGTACAATGAAACCTCAATTTTGAAAACTAAAACAAAAAAAGAGGGAGTCGTCTAATACGACATCCCTTCTTTTTATTTAAAACGATTAGCCTAGTTGTGCGTCTAAACGTTTTACAACTGTATCTTTACCTAAGATTTCAATTGCATCTGCAAGTTCTGGACCGTGCATTTCGCCAGTAGTTGCTACGCGGATTGGCATGAATAGGTTTTTACCTTTATGACCTGTTTCTTTTTGAACAGCTTTGATCGCTTTTTTAATTGCTGGAGCTTCAAATTCTTCTAATTCAAGAAGATACTTTTTAAATGTTGCAAGCACTTCAGGAACTTGTTCGCCAGCTAATACTTCTTTTTCTTCGTCGTTTAATTCAACGTGATCTTGGAAGAACATTTCAGAAAGCTCAACGATTTCAGCACCGAAGCTCATTTGTTCATGGTAAAGACCGATTAATTTATCTGCCCATTCAGCTTCTTCAGCTGTTGGATTTTCAGCAACACGACCTGCTTTTTGTAAGAATGGAAGGCAAAGTGCTACAACTTCTTCATGAGTTAATTTTTTCATGTATTGGTTGTTCATCCATTTTAATTTTGTCATGTCATACATAGAAGGAGATTTTGTTAAACGTTTTTCATCAAATTGCTCGATTAATTCGTCCATAGAGAAAATTTCTTCTTCGCCTTCTGGAGACCATCCAAGTAACGCAAGGAAGTTAATCATTGCAGCTGGTAAGTAACCAAGGTCTTTATATTGAGAGATAAATTGGATAATTGATTCATCACGTTTTGATAATTTTTTGTGATTTTCGTTAATGATTAGAGTCATATGACCGAAGCGAGGAGCTTCCCAGCCAAATGCTTTATATACCATTAATTGTTTTGGAGTGTTAGATAAATGTTCTTCACCACGGAATACGTGTGACATTTCCATTAGGTGGTCATCTAATACTACCGCGAAGTTGTAAGTTGGGATGCCGTTTGCTTTAACGATTACCCAGTCACCAAGATCTTTAGATTCGAACGTAACTTCACCACGAATTAAATCATCTACTACATATGTTTCGTTTTCAGGAACTTTGAAGCGGATTGTGTAAGGTGCGCCTGCTGCTTCTTTTTCTGCAACTTGTTCAGCAGTTAAATGACGGCAAGTACCTTTGTACATTGGCGCCGCTACGCCTGCTTCACGTTGCGCTTCGCGTTCTGCTTCTAATTCTTCTGAAGTACAGAAACATTTGTAAGCCATGCCCATATCGATTAATTTTTGAGCAGCATCTTTGTATGTGTCTAAACGTTCCATTTGACGGTAAGGAGCGTATGGACCACCGATTGCAGGTGATTCAACAGGCTCAATCCCCATCCAAGCTAAGTTATGAAGTTGTGATTCTTCGCCACCTTCAATGTTACGAGCGATATCTGTATCTTCAATACGGAAGATAAAATCTCCGTCGTAATGTTTTGCGTATAAGTAATTGAATAGTGCTGTACGAGCGCCACCAATGTGTAAATGTCCAGTTGGACTTGGGGCATAACGTACACGAACTTTTTTAGTCATGATTAAAATCCTCCTATTTTGTCGAGAAAAAATTCAACTTTTTTAATTTTACCACTCGTGATATGAAATTTAAAGCGGCCTTACTTTTTAATTAGAAGAATTGTTGCCATTGCAGCGATTCCTTCTTTACGTCCTACAAAGCCTAATTTCTCTGTAGTTGTCGCTTTTACATTTACTTGTGAAGGCTCTGCATGTAAAAGTTCTGCGATACGATTGCGCATTTGCTCAATGTATGGTGCCATTTTTGGTGCTTGTGCCATAATCGTGCAATCAACATTTCCTAGCGTATATCCTTTTGCTTCAACCTTATCCCAAATGAATGACAGGAGTTTTGCAGAATCTGCACCTTCCCATTCTGGATCTGTATCAGGGAAATGATGACCAATATCCCACTCACCAATCGCACCTAATGCTGCATCTGTTACTGTGTGTAATAATACATCTGCATCTGAATGACCTAGTAAACCTTTGTCACTTGGCACCTCAATACCGCCAATGATTAATGGGCGTCCTTCTGCAAACTCATGTACATCAAAACCTTGTCCTACACGAAACATATAATTATCCTCCAATACGTTGGTTTAAGATTGCTTCACCAAAAACCAAATCTTCTTTTGTTGTTATTTTAACATTTTCATAGCTACTCTCAACCATATATACAAATTCGCCCTCACGCTCAACAAGCATTGATTCATCTGTTCCTAAAAATCCATCTTGCTCAGCATGATTTTCTGCGTATTGTAATAATTCAAAACGAAATGCTTGTGGTGTTTGAATCATCCACAACGTTGAACGGTCGACTGTTTCTTGAATAATCCCCTCTTCAACACGTTTCATTGTATCCTTTGCACGTACACCTGCGATTGCTGCACCTTTTTGTTGTGCCGCTTCTACCAATTTATGAATAGTTGGTTCTAAAATAAATGGACGTGCCGCATCATGAACAAGTACGATGTCACCATTTCCGATAGCTTTCATACATGACTGCACACTATATTGGCGCTCAGCTCCTCCGGTTGGCATCGCT
The DNA here is from genome assembly GCF_042686175.1 of Kurthia populi. Lineage (NCBI taxonomy): Bacteria > Bacillati > Bacillota > Bacilli > Caryophanales > Caryophanaceae > Kurthia > Kurthia populi. Next base: position 47,782 of record NZ_JBHUOR010000043.1, read on the forward strand.
TTTACTTTTGTAATGTGGTAGTGCTTAAGTAAATTTTGAATAAACTCGCGCTCGCTATCTTTCACTGCTAAATAGATACCGCGACACCATTCATCTTTCTCAAATACCTCTAATGTATGAATTAAAATAGGTTTTTCTTTCAACTCCAGAAATAATTTGTTTTTTCCAGCACCCATTCGTTTACCACTACCAGCTGCCGGTAAAATAACATCATATACCATTTATTACACTCCCTCACCGTTCCATTAGCTTTATTGTATTAAAAAAATGGCTGAAGCGCATAGCTTCAACCATTATCAATTATTTTTTCGGTTTTGCAAAAATCATACGACCAGCAGATGTTTGAAGCACACTTGTTACAATAACAGTAATCGCATCCCCGATATACGATTTCCCATCCTCGACGACAATCATCGTACCATCATCTAGGTAAGCAACACCTTGATGATGTTCTTTCCCTTCTTTGATGACGACGACATGCATTTCTTCGCCAGGAATAACAACTGGTTTCACAGCATTTGCTAACTCGTTAATATTTAATACTTGAACATTGTGGAGTTCACACACTTTATTCAAGTTAAAATCATTTGTCACAATTTGCGCACCGCCCATTTTCTTCGCAAGGCGTACTAATTTCAAATCAACTTCTGGTACATCGTCAAAATCAACTTCTGTTAAAAGCACTGTCGTTAATGGATCGTCTTGAAGTGATTTTAAAATATCAAGACCTCGACGTCCCTTTGTTCGCTTTAAAGTATCCGAAGAATCTGCTATATGCTGTAGCTCGGTTAGGACAAACTGTGGAATAACAAGTGTCCCCTCAACAAAGCCTGTACGACAAATATCAGCGATACGACCATCAATAATGACACTTGTATCTAATAATTTGTAAGAGGCTGGCGATACTAGAGATTCCTCTTTGCTATCCTCGCTTTTTTTCTTCGATGAACGTGATGTAAATACACTCATTAATTCTTCACGGCGTTTAAAACCAACCTGAAACCCTAAATAGCCGAGCACAATTGATAAAAGAATCGGTAATACTGTTGTTACTATTGGAATACGAATGCTGTCTAGCGCAAAACCAACAAGATACGCAACGATTAACCCAATAATTAAACCTAGTGTACCAAATAGTAAATCACCACTAGGCTCCTTTAATAATTTCTCCTCAAGCCAACGAATAAACTTTACAAAATAGTCTGCAATAAAGAACGATACAATAAACAAAATAATCGCACCTATTAAAACAGAAACATATGGGTTATTAATCCATGGATTATTGGATAAATGAATGAGCTTGTATAAAGGCGGTAACAGGACTAACCCTAGTGTTCCTCCAATCAACAGGAATACGACTTGAATAATTCGTTTTAACATACATGCACCTCCCCTTTAATTGACTATTATACAGATTATTCCTAAATTACGCTTCATTCAGCCCTGTTGTAACGAGAATGAAATAATTAGCACTACAGTTCACGGAATGCTTGTTTTAAAGCTTGGTCAACACGCTCAACACCAATGACTTCGATTCCTGCTGGAAAATCCCAGCCTCCGATATTTGAAGTTGGGATAAAGATACGTTTAAACCCTAGTTTAGCAGCTTCATTCACACGCTGTTCGATACGTGTAACACGACGTACCTCACCTGTTAACCCTACTTCACCTGCAAAACAATCGGTTGGATTAGCTGATAAATCTTTAAAACTTGAAACAATACTAACAAGTACAGCTAAATCAATAGCTGGCTCATCTAACTTCACACCACCAGCCACTTTAATAAATGCATCTTGTGCCTGTAACATAAACCCCATCCTTTTTTCTAGAACAGCCATTAATAATGACACACGGTTTTGATCTAACCCTGTCGCCATACGTTTTGGATAATTAAAACTTGATGGTGATACAAGCGCTTGAATTTCTACAAGAATTGGGCGAGTTCCTTCCATCGATGCAACAATTGTTGACCCCGGTGCTCCTTGCGAACGTTCTTCAAGGAACATTTCAGATGGATTTAAGACTTCTTTTAGCCCTCCATGAACCATTTCAAAAATCGCGATCTCATTCGTTGAGCCGAAGCGGTTTTTTTGGCTACGTAAAATACGATGGTTATGATGACGCTCTCCTTCAAAGTACAGTACGGTATCAACCATATGCTCTAAAATACGTGGACCCGCGATTTGTCCCTCTTTCGTTACATGTCCCACTAAGAAGATGGCAATATTTTTTGTTTTTGCAATACGCATTAATTCCCCTGTACATTCTCGAACCTGTGATACACTACCTGGTGCTGACGTTACTTCTGGGTGATGTACCGTTTGAATAGAGTCAATAATGACAAACTTCGGTTGTGTCTGCTCGATTGTCTCACTAATCATTTCAAGATTTGTTTCAGCATAAATATAAAGTTCTGGTGACTGAACACCTAAACGCTCTGCACGTAATTTTGTTTGGCGAATCGATTCTTCACCTGACACATAAAGCACCCGATGATTTTTATTCGATAATAATGCCGATACTTGTAGCAGTAATGTAGATTTCCCGATGCCCGGGTCCCCACCAATTAAAATAAGAGAGCCTGGTACAATACCGCCACCTAACACACGGTTAAACTCAGTTAATTCTGTTGGAACACGCTGCTCTTCCTGTGTTTCTACTGAAATAATGGGTGTTGCTTTAGCTGACACAATTTCGGAATGCTTAAATGCTCCACGCGGGCCTTTCGCAACAACTTCTACTTCCTCTACCATCGTATTCCACTGACCACAGCCTGGACAACGCCCCATCCACTTAGCTGTTTCATAGCCACATTCATTACAAACAAATTTTGATTTCTTCTTTGCCATAATACCCTCCCGTAAAACGATTATACGTTTATTATAAAACAAAAAAGGAACGCCTTAGTAGTACAGACGTTCCCATTTTTAAATTTATTATTTCTCAGTAGTTACTGGGGCTGGTTCTTTTGTTGAAACGATAAATTTTCCGTCTGCATCAACATCGAACACAATAACTTGACCTGTTAATACTTCACCTTTCAAAATCTCTTCTGACAAGCGGTCTTCAACATGTTTTTGTAGTGCTCTTCGGATAGGTCGTGCCCCGTATTCTGGGTCATAGCCTTCCTCTGCAATTTTATCTAGTGCAGCCGGTGTTAATTCAAGCTCAATATGTTGCTCCGCAAGACGTTTTGTAAGCTGTTCAGCCATTTTCCCAACAATTTCTGCAAGCTCTTCTTTCTTAAGTGCATGGAAGACAATTGTTTCATCAATACGATTTAGAAATTCTGGGCGGAATGCTTTTTTCAGCTCTTCTAACATAACGCCTTTTGCAGTTTCTTCTGTTTTCGCTGTTTCTTGGGCACCAAAGCCAACTGACTTACGATATTTCAATGCTTCTGCACCAATATTTGATGTCATGATGACAACTGTGTTACGGAAATCAACAACGCGACCTTTTGAATCTGTTAAGCGACCATCATCTAAAACTTGTAACAAGATGTTGAACACATCTGGATGCGCTTTTTCAATTTCATCTAGTAACACAACTGAGTAAGGTTTACGACGAACTTTTTCAGTCAATTGACCACCTTCATCGTAACCTACATAACCTGGAGGTGAACCAACAAGACGTGAAGTCGAATGTTTCTCCATGTACTCAGACATATCGATACGAATCATCGAATCTTCATCACCAAACATAACTTCTGCTAGTGCACGACCAAGCTCTGTTTTACCAACACCTGTTGGACCAAGGAAGATAAATGAACCGATTGGACGTTTTGGATCTTTTAATCCAGCACGGGCACGACGGATAGCACGAGAAATTGCTTTTACCGCTTCACTTTGCCCTACTACACGTTTGTGTAATTCTTCTTCTAAGTTCAACAATTTCTCAGATTCTTCTTGAGCGATTTTCGCTACTGGAATACCTGTCCACATTGCAACAACTTCGGCGATGTCATTCACTGTTACTTCTGATTCAGAACGACCTTGTTTTTCTTTCCATTCTTTTTTCGTTGCTTCTAACTCATCTTTTAATTTTTGCTCAGAGTCACGTAGGTTCGCCGCTTTTTCAAACTCTTGGCTTTGAACTGCTGCATTTTTCTCAGCTTTTACACTCTCTAATTTTTGTTCAAGTTCTTTTAAATTAGGCGGTGTTGTATACGAACGTAAGCGTACTTTTGAACCGGCTTCATCCATTAAGTCAATTGCTTTATCTGGAAGGAAGCGGTCTGAAATGTAGCGATTACTTAATTGAACTGCTGCTTCTACTGCTTCATCGGTAATTTTCACACGGTGATGCGCTTCATAACGATCGCGCAGACCACGGATAATTAATACAGCTTCTTCGGGAGTAGGCTCATCAACTTGAATCGGTTGGAAACGACGTTCAAGTGCTGCATCTTTTTCAATATATTTACGGTATTCATCAAGTGTTGTGGCACCGATACATTGTAGTTCTCCACGAGCTAATGATGGTTTTAAAATATTCGATGCATCAATTGCACCCTCTGCACCACCAGCGCCAATTAATGTGTGTAACTCATCAATAAATAAGATGACATTGCCAGCTTGGCGAATTTCATCCATTACTTTTTTCAAACGGTCCTCAAACTCACCACGGTATTTTGTACCCGCTACAACTGTACCCATATCTAGAGTCATAACACGTTTGTCGCGTAAAATTTCTGGTACTTCATTGTGAATAATTTGTTGTGCTAGTCCTTCAGCAATCGCTGTTTTACCAACACCTGGTTCACCAATCAAGACAGGGTTATTTTTTGTACGACGTGATAACACTTCAATGACACGCGTAATTTCTTTACTACGTCCAATCACTGGATCTAAGCTACCTTCACGTGCGATTTGAGTTAAATCACGCGCTAAGCTATCTAATGTAGGTGTATTTGCTGTCGGTGCAGCTGAAGCATTGCTACCTGCATTTGTATCATGATTACCAAGTAGTTGTAGCACTTGTTGACGGGCTTTATTTAAGCTAACACCCGCATTGTTTAATACGCGTGCTGCAACACCTTCACCTTCACGAATTAGTGCTAATAAAATATGCTCTGTACCGATATATGTGTGACCTAATTTACGCGATTCATCGACGGATAATTCGATCACTTTTTTCGCACGTGGCGTATAGTGAACGACTGGACCCACATCTTTAGTACCGACACCTACAAGTTTTTCAATACCTTCTTCAATTACTTCAGGCGTCACTTCAATTGCTTCTAATGCTTTTGCTGCAATGCCGCCGCCTTCACGAATAAGGCCAAGTAGAATATGTTCTGTGCCGATCGCATCATGTTTCATGCGAATTGCTTCCTCTTGTGCTAATTGTAGAACCTTTTGAGCTCGCTGAGTAAAGTGGTTAAACATCATATGAATCGTCTCCTTTTTCACGCTGTCTCACATTATTTAATATCTCTCGTAATAATGTGGCACGATAAACATCTCTTTCATTTGGCTTTAATGTAGTGCCAACGTATTGTTGTAAAAAACCTGGTTGAATAACCAACATACATTTATTTAAAACCTTTGTAGGAATGTTTTCAATTAGTCCTAAATCTATACCCAATCGCACGTTAGATAAACAATTTGCCGCTTCATCAGACGTTAAAATACGGGCATAATGTAATGTTCCTAATGAACGATTTACTCGGTCATTCATAATGGTCTCCGCATGATCTAATAGGGCTTTTCTAGACTCTGTTTCTCGTTGTACGATTTGTTCTGCTAATGATTGTAAGTCTGTCAAAATCTCTTCTTCTGATTTACCTAGTGTTACTTGATTTGAGATTTGATAATAATTACCTACAGCTTCTGTTCCTTCGCCATAAATCCCACGAACGACCATACCAAGCCGAGGCATCATACTAATAATTTGTTCCATTTGATCAGTCATTGTTAACGCTGGTAAATGCATCATAACCGAAGCACGCATACCCGTTCCTGTATTTGTTGGACAGCTTGTTAAGTAACCAAACTCTTCATCAAATGCATACGGGACATACTCTTCTAAATAACGATCAAGTGTATCGGCATTGAAATAGGCTTTTTCTAAATCTAGTCCCGGCTCAATACATTGAATACGCAAATGATCTTCTTCATTAATCATAACACTCACTGATTCATCATCTGAAATAACAACAGATGCAGAACGGTCTTTATGCGCTAACTGTGGGCTAATTAAATGTTTTTCGACGAGCACCTTCTTTTGAAGAATCGGCGTCGTTGCGATATCAATATGCGTGAAGTGCTGATCAAGTGTTTCTGCATCAAGCAACACATTTGAAATGGTTTGATCCAATTTAAATGCTTCATCTTCTGAAAAAGCTCGGGGAAAGCGGTAATCTTTCAAATTACGAGCTAGACGAATTCGGGTACTCATAACAATATCGCCATGTTCTACATCGCCCGCCATCCATCTCACATCAGTCGCATTAAAAAAAGTATCTTTTTTATCCATTCAAATCACCGCCATGCAATTCTTTTTCAAGCTTTCTTGCCTGGTCGCGTAGTGTAGCAGCGTCTTCAAAACGCTCCTCTTCTACAGCCTTCTTCATGTCATTACGCAACCCTTCAATTTCTTGCTTTAATTTATAGGTTGCATTGACTGCACCAGGCATTTTTCCAACGTGTCGTGTTGCCCCATTATGAAGACGCTTCATCACTTGTGGAAGTTCATCGCGAAATGCATCGTAACATGTTGGACAATTGAATTTACCATCATGTAGAAATTGCTTGTATGTCATACCACAATTCGGACAAATTAAATGCTCCTCCTGTTGCTGGCTTTTCGGTGCATTTGCTGACCATGTAGGAATACCAAACCAGTCTGCAAAAAGCTGTTGCAATGGTACATGTTCATTCTGAGAATGATCATGCTGATGTAATTGTTGGCTACAAATCTCGCAATAATGTTTTGTGATTTGCTGACCATTTTTCACTTGCGTTAAGGTTATTGTTGCAGGTCTTTGCTTACAATTTTCGCAGATCACTTCACACACCTCTTATCTCTTAGGAATATCGTATTTTAATGTCATTAGCATCGCGCGTAAGATTCGTGCGCGTACTTCATCACGTAATGGCAAGTTGAGCGCTAATATTTGTCGATCGACAGCCGCCAACATCATTTTCGCTTCTCTTTTTGAAATAACTTCTTCATTAATAAGACGGAAAATGATATCTTCTGCAACTTGTTGTGGTGCAGAAATCCCTAGTTGTTGAATGGTTTCATCAATCAAATCAGCACTCGAAGTTATTTGAACGCGAACGATACGAATATACCCTCCGCCTCCACGTTTACTTTGTACCTGATACCCACGTTCCTCAGTAAATCTGGTATTAATAACATAGTTAATTTGCGATGGTACACATTGAAATTTATCAGCGATCTCACTACGTTTAATTTCAATTAAGCCATTTCCTTCTAATTCAATAACTTCCTTCAAATATCCTTCAATAATGTCGGAAATATTTCTCATTTGCTGTCCTCACCTCGCTTGCCTTACTGACTTTGACTATCTTTGACTATATTATATTCAATTCAAAATTCGATTACAAATATTTGGCTCATAAAATGTGTAAAACCTATTCTCTCATTTCGATATGACGAATTGTAATATTAAGTGCACCACTCAAAATAAATAAAAAAAGACCCATTCAATATGAGCCTGTATAATTAAAGTTCCTACACCAAAATCAACAGGGG